>JAZOCZ010000044.1:0-6045 GCA_045596755.1 Eubacteriales bacterium
GGCGAAATAATGCCATACGGAAGAATCGTAAGGGATGAAAAAGGTAATTTCGTATGCGTAACCGAGCAGAAGGATGCCACGGAAGAAGAACGTCTCATAAGAGAGCTTAACGTGGGAATGTACGTTTTTGACAGCAAAAAGCTTTTTGAAGCTTTGAAAAACGTTTCCGCCAGCAGAGCTACGGGCGAATATTATATAACCGACGTTCCTCATATCATGAAAAAGATGAATCTTAAGGTTGATGCATTCAGTTATGGTGATATTGATGAATTTATCGGTGTTAACACAGAAGAAGATTTGAAAAACGTTGAAAGATTGTTGGGAGAATAAACATTTTGATCAGAACAGATTTGCGTAACATAGCGATTATTGCCCACGTTGACCACGGTAAAACAACGTTGGTTGACGAAATGCTGAAATTCAGCGGAACTTTCCGCGATAACAGCGCAGTTGAAGAAAGAGTTATGGACTCTAACGACCTTGAAAAAGAAAGAGGAATCACCATTCTGGCGAAAAACACCTCTGCATATTACAAGGACGTTAAAATCAACATTGTAGACACCCCCGGACATGCTGACTTTGGCGGTGAGGTTGAGCGTATTCTTAAAATGGTAAACGGCGTTTTGCTCCTT
Organism: Eubacteriales bacterium; assembly: GCA_045596755.1. GTDB lineage: Bacteria > Bacillota > Clostridia > Oscillospirales > CAG-382 > SIG653. Next base: position 633 of record JAZOCZ010000044.1, read on the forward strand.
GTCGATGCGGCAGAAGGTCCTATGCCTCAGACACGTTTTGTGCTTCAGAAGGCGATTGAGCTTGGACATAAAATTATTGTTGTTGTAAACAAGATAGACAAGCCCGATGCAAGAGTTTACGAAGTAAGCGACGAAGTATTGGAGCTTCTTATGGATCTTGAAGCATCCAATGAACAGCTTGACAGCCCTGTTGTTTTCTGCTCCGGAAGAAACGGAACTGCTTCCTTCTCTCCGGACCATCAGGGGACTGACCTTGCTCCTTTGTTTGAAAAAATACTTGAGCATATTCCTGCTCCCGAAGGGGATGAAAACGGTGAAGCTCAGATGCTCGTTTCCGCTGTTGACTACAGTGAATACGTTGGTAAAATAGCCATAGGAAGAATTGAGCGCGGAAGCTTTAAAGTAAAACAGGATATATTGGTTTGCGACGTTGATGGAAACAGCTCAAAGGGTAGAATAACTGCTATGTATGCAATTTCGGGTTTGTCAAGAAACCCCATTGAAACTGCTTCCGTCGGTGATATTGTTTGTATATCTGGTGCGGAAGAAGTAACCATCGGCAAAACCCTTTGTTCAGTTGAAGGGGGCGCTGACCCGATTCCTTTCGTTAAGATAGGCGAGCCTACTATGGAAATGACCTTCTCTGTTAACAACGGACCGTTTGCAGGCAAAGAAGGTAAATACGTAACTTCCCGTCACATAAGAGATTATCTTTTCAAGGAAGCTATGAAGGATATGTCCCTTAAGGTTGAAGAAACGGATTCTACGGATTCATTCAACGTTCGTGGCAGAGGTGAAATGCACCTTTCTATCCTTATGGAAAATATGCGCAGAGCGGGTTATGAATTTTTGGTAAGCACTCCAAGAATTATTTACAAGACAATTGACGGTGTTCTTTGCGAACCTATTGATAGAGCCGTTTTTGACATTCCCAACGAATTTGTTGGCGTGGTTATGGAAAAAATGGGCTACAGAAAAGGCGTTCTTATTGATATGGGACCCAAAGGCGATTCACGTTCACAGCTCGAATTTTTAGTTCCCACCAGAGGTCTTTTCGGATATAAGACAGAATTCCTTACCGATACAAAGGGAGAGGGAATAATGAGTGCTGTATTTGAAAAATACGATGCAGAACGCGGAGATGTTACGAAGCGTTTCACAGGCTCTCTTATTTCCTATGAAGATGGTGAAGCTACCTCTTATGGTATTTTCAACGCTCAGGATAGAGGTATTATGTTCGTTGACCCCGCAGATAAGGTTTACATGGGTATGCTTGTTGGACTTTCACCCAAGGGAACTGATATCGTTGTTAACGTTTGCAAGAAGAAACATCTTACTGCTATTCGTTCAACAGGTGCGGATGAAGCTCTCAGACTTGTTCCACCTAAGAAAATGACTCTTGAAGAAGCTATGGAGTTTATTGCAGATGATGAACTTATCGAAGTTACTCCAAAGAGCATCCGTATGAGAAAACGTATTCTTGATAACGCAACGAGAATGAAAGTTAATGCGAAGGCGATGAAAGATAAATAGTGTGGATCCTTGGAAGAATTTGCGAAAATACTATAATATAGAACTTTTGATTGATATGCATTGAATTCAGATAAGCATTTGTTTTGAGTTTATGAGAGTTTGGCAAAGTACGTATTTCGGCAAATGAATTTTGAGAAATCAGAGGGTAAAAATATGTTTTGGATGAAAGTCGTGAGAAAACTTAGAATAGATATTATAATGAATAGGATAGCTAGTTCTATATGTCGATTGAGAATGGATAAATATAATATAATGTCAATTGATGAGACCATAAATTATATTATTAAAAACAAATGTTCCGTGGCCAGGTATGGAGATGGAGAATTACTGATTGCTGCTTACGGAACATCGATTGGTTTTCAGAAAAGCGATGAATGCTTGAAAAAAAGACTCGTAGAAGTGCTGACGAAGGAGAGTTCTAACGTATTAATTTGTATAATTGGAAAAATTAATTGTTATTCCGGAGAAAAATATCGTGAATTAACTCCATACTGGAAAAAAATGATAAAACAAAATTTTTATGCATGGACAAAATATATATCGGCTAATCGCATTTACGGGGATGCCAGTTTGACGAGATTTGTGGGCGTAACTTCTTTGGATGAAGCTAGAAAACATGTCGAAAAAATTAAGAAAATTTGGGAAGACAGAAATATAATTATTGTTGAGGGAGAAAAGACGAGAATAGGCGTAGGCAATGATTTAATTGACAATGTGACTGCGGTTAAAAGAGTTTTATGCCCTTCAAAAAGTGCCTTTGACTTATATTCTGAAATTTTGGAGGCTGTAATCGATGTTTCGAAAGAGGAAAAAGACCCGTTGGTATTGATTGCTTTGGGTCCAACAGCGACTGTTTTAGCGTATGATTTGGGTGGTTTAGGCATACAAGCTCTTGATATAGGTCATATTGATATTTGCTACGAAAGATTCTTAACTGGAAATCAAGGAGCTATTCCAGGAAAATATACTAATGAATCATTGGGAGGAGATATTGTTGGAGAATGTAATGATGCGGAATATGTTAATTCCATTGTAAGGAGGATTTATTAAATCTTTTAACTTTCTTTTTGGATTTGAATATATATTGGCCTTGGATAAATAAAAACAAAGCAGATGCATCGGTTTTGGTGCATCTGCTTTTGAATTTGTATTGACTTGGTGAATAGGAGTTCACTATTAGTTTATGCGTGATAGCAATTAAAGTTTTTGGGCCCTCGTGGGGGGCTAATGCGCTATGCGCCTTCTGTGGGGTGAAAGTAATACTTTCAAGTTTTTCTGCGTAATCAAGCATGTCCTTTTTGTTTTGGTTGCACCAAAGTGATAACTATACATATCGGGGCGATAGTAATTAAAGTTTTTGGGTTTGGGTCTTTTTTCAAAAAGCCCTTGGTTAAAACCAATATTCGTTCATGTCAGAAATGACGGATTCGTCGATGTTTTCTTCGATGCTGTCTGGAATAATGGCTTCTTTTCCGCATTTAGGGCATTTTGCAGTTTGTCCGTCATCCACAAAGTAGGTTATGTCCTCACGATTAACAACACTTTTGCAATAAAAGCAATAGCATTTTTTGGAAACTCTTATTAAATCTTTGTTGTGCGTGCTGTAAGTATGTAGCTTTTCCATCAACGCTTTGCGCTCGTATGAATATGAGCCGTGAAATTTTGAATTGTGACCAAACTTGTGTTTGGCAACCTTTACTCCCGTCGCTATCGCAACAAAAACAAAGAATATGAGGATTTCTTTTTTAATGGGCTTTGGTGTACTGCTAAAGGGGTCGAATAAAACTAAAAGTCCAATGGCTAAAAAAAGCGCATATACAAAAATTGAATGAAATAAAGTTTTTTGGGAACGTTGTTTTTTACATTCCTCGTAGTTTTCTCTTATTTCCGAATCGGATAAAACAGAATGCCCTTGCTTTTTCTGGATTAGTCCGATTATGCACTGTTCTTCGTAGGATACACGCTTTTGACAAGAAGGGCATTTCAGACGGTAGCTGTATACGTCAACAGGATTTCTGGGGAAGTGGTTTTCTGAATTGTATTCATGATAATCCCTGTCCTCTTTTGTAACCACGCGGTGTGTCTGTTCTTTTTCAAGCTTTGTGCCGCAATAACAGCAGTAATGCTTTCTGAATATAAGCCCTAAAGGCATGGAATAATTTGTGTTTCTCAATTCAAAATTCTCCTTTGCAAAAGGTTTTTGTGGATTGTTCTCTTTATATCGAAATGAAGTTTTGCTTTTTTGAACTTTTTTCTTGAAGAATTATTCCAATAGCCAATCAATAACGTTTATCTGTTTTATTCCGTCGAAATTTGCTCCGTTATTTATTTCGTCAAGAGTTAACAAAAATTTAGGATGGTTGTCTTTTATTTCATAAAGTGGAGCCAATTCTCTTTCTAAAGTTTTTTCATCAAGCACGCTTGCGGAAACCTGATAGTATTCCACTTCATTCATGTTGGTAGCGACAAAATCGACTTCTTTTTCAGACACTTTACCAATATTGACTCGGTTTTTTCTTCTCAAAAGTTCAAGATAAACTATATTTTCAAGAACGTGTCCTAAATCTTTTGAGGATTGGCTGATTATATGATTTCTGATTCCGCTGTCTACAAAATAATATTTATTAAGGGTTTTGAGGAATTGCCTTCCCTTTATATCGTATCTCGTGGCGTTGTATAGTATATAGCTGTCCGTTAACGCTCTTAAATATGAATCGACGGTATTGGAAGAGATTTTTCTTCCCTCAGATATAAGTGTATCGCTGATCTTTTTGGCAGAGATGGGGCTTCCCACGCTTGAGGCGACGGTCTTCAGAATGTTTTCCAACAAAGATACGTCGTTTATCTTTTCTCTCGTCGAAACGTCTTTTAAAAGGATAGTGTTGTATATCCCCTCGATGTACTGTTTTATTATTTTTTCGTTGTTTTCCAAATATGCAACGTAGGGAAACGAACCGTATTTTAAATAATTATCAAAAATTTCGTTTTTACTCTTCCCTGTTTCTTTCACGGCTTCATAATATTCTTTGAACGAGAAGGGGAGCATGTCTATTTGAATATATCTTCCTGAAAGTAAAGTTGCAAGCTCACCCGAAAGTAAATATGCATTTGATCCTGTAATGTAAACGTCACAGTTTTTCTTGATAAACAGGCTGTCAACCGCTTTCTCAAAACCTTTACATTTTTGAACTTCGTCAATAAAAATGTAATTGTTTTCATCGGGAATAAGTTTTTTTGATATATAATTATATAACGCTTTGTAGTCGAGCAATTCGGCGTTGTCAAGGTCTTCCAGGTTGATAGAGATTATTTGACTGTCTTTTACACCTGATTTTTTTAAATGGTCTATATATAGCTCAAACAGGGTTGATTTTCCGCATCTTCGTACCCCTGTAATAACTTTTATAACCTGTTTCCCCTTCAAAGCTATCAAATTATTAAGGTAATCTTTCCTTTCTATCATTTATCACACCTCTTTCCTGCATCTCTATAATAACAAATGGATTTTAAATTGTCAATAGTTTTCTCCTATTTGAGATAAAACTATTCATTTTTCCAAACTTTTCTCCCGTTTTAGAGAAATGTTTTTATTTTACGAAGTTTTTTCTGGATTGAGAGAAAAATGTTTCCAAAGAAAATAGTTTTATGATTTTCGAGTGTTTATTACTTGGGAATAAATACGCAATTTTGGCTTTCATTCTTTACTTTTTCCGAAACTCGTGTCCTCTTATTAAAAAGTCAATAGATACGTTAAAATAGTCCGACAGTATCAGAAGCATCTGTATGTCGGGATTTCGTTTTCCGTTTTCGTAATAAGATAACGCTTCTCTGCTGATGTTCAAATCCATTGCTACCTTTAATTGAGTGAGCCTTTTCTTTT
>JAZOCZ010000045.1:0-2383 GCA_045596755.1 Eubacteriales bacterium
GATATATATGCTAAAATATGAAAAACTGTTTTTTTACAACAGTAAAAAATCCAAAGGAGTAAAACTTATGAAAAGGTTACTTTCGGTATTGCTTGCGTTTTGTATGCTTTTCTCCGTTATCGTTATCAGCGACGATTGCCATTGCACTCACGTTGATGCCGCATACGGGCTTGTGGACAACGTACAAGACGGACAAATTCTCCAGTGTTGGAACTGGTCTTTCGAAAACATGAGAAAGAACATGGCGTTGATCGCCTCCCAAGGCTTCTCCGCAGTTCAGACATCCCCTATTCAGGGTAGTAAGGAATCCACAAAGGAATCCTATTCCACAATGCAAAACAGCTGGTGGGTATATTATCAGCCGGTCAATTTTAACATTGAAACAAACTCATACAACGCTTTGGGTACCTCTGCTGAATTCAAGGCAATGTGTGACGAAGCTGAAAAATACGGAATCAAAGTTATTGTTGACGCCGTTCTTAACCATACGGCAAACCAAAACCAAGGTAACACCATATCTAACATGGTTCCTGAGGATTTGAGAAACGATTCTTCCTGCTGGCATGACATAACAAAAGATAGCTGGTATGAAAGCCGTTGGGATATTACTCAATTCTGTATGGGCGGTATTCCCGACCTTAACACAAGCAATGCAAAAGTTCAGCAATATGCAATAAGTTTCCTTAAAGAATGTATAGACGCAGGTGCGGACGGTTTCCGTTTTGACGGTGCAAAGCATATTGAAGTTCCTACGGACTTTGATTATGCAAGTGACTTCTGGCCTAACGTACTTAACGCAACTACACAGTACGCTCAAAAAACAAAGGGATTCACACCTTATTATTACGGTGAAATTCTCGACGGTCCTTCAGGAAGCAATGACCGCGCAAACGGTCAGACAGCTCTTAATTCCTATATGTCCTATATGAGCGTTACTCAAAGCACGGTTTCCGCTGATATTCTCAACGGTGTTGTTTATAACAACGCAGGAGCTGCTGCAAAGAGTGATTTCTACTTCAGCGACGGTTCTTGCTCACTTGGGGATAAAACGGTTCTTTGGAACGAATCCCATGATACATATATTCATGGCGGAACAGGTTCACATTCAACTGTTCAGATGAACAAAACCTGGGCTCTTGTAGGATCAAGAAACCAAGCCGCAGGTTTGTACATGGCTCGCCCTTCTTCCAATCAGGATAAACTCGGTACGGCAGGTATTACAGGCTGGGCAAATTCCGAAGTTAAAGCGGTTAACCAGTTCAAAAATAAATTCGTTGGTCAAAGCGAATATCTTTCCGTAAGCGGTTCTATAGCCATTAACGAAAGAGGCACTTCAGGTGCTATTCTCGTTAACTGTGGCGGCACAAATGCCTCTGTAAACGTTAAAGCAAATATGCTTTCAAACGGTACATATATAGATGCTATAACAGGAAATACCTTTAAAGTTTCCAACGGTTATATTTCAGGAAACATCGGTTCTACAGGTATTGCCGTTATTACTCGTGAAGGCGATGCGCTTCCTTCCACTCCTTCCCTTCCTACAGGCGAAGCAACAATTTACTTTGACAATTCTTCTTATAACTGGTCCTCTGTATACGCTTACGTATATAACGATGCTACTGAAAACTCCGCATGGCCAGGCGTTAAAATGAGCTATGATTCGGCAAGCGGTTATTACAAACTTCACCTTGACGGAACACTTGCATACGGAAAGGTTATCTTTGCAGAAAGCAGTACTGCTTCAACTAACAGATATCCTGCAGATGGTGCTGAAGGGCTTGATATTGGCGGAAAAGATATGCTTTTCTCTAAAAATCACACCTGGACAGAATACGTTCCAACTGAAGAACCTTCTGAAGAACCATCCGAAGAACCCGTGCTTCCTACAGGAACAGCTACCATCTACTTTGATGATTCTTCTTACAAGTGGTCAACTATCTACGCATACGTATACGTTGATTCAACCGAAAATGCAGCATGGCCTGGCGTTCTTATGACTTATGACGAATCCACGGGATACTATAAGATGGATCTGGATGGCGTTCTTGCATACGGTAAGGTTATCTTTACCAAAAGCAAATATGCAACTACTAACAGATACCCTGCAGATGGCGTTGAAGGTCTTGACATTGGTGGAAAAGATATGCTTTTCTCCGAAAATCATACTTGGGCAAAATACGTTCCTTCCGAAAATTCCTCCGAAGAACCTTCTTCCGAGGTTAACACCGATGGAACTGAATATGTAATCAACACCAAAACAAAGAAGGTTCACCTTCCTTCTTGCAGATATGCAACGAGTGCTAACACAGAGTCTTATTACGGTGACCTTCAAACACTTTTAGACCAGGGTTACGCTCTTTGTAACACTTGTAAGCCTGATCAA
>JAZOCZ010000046.1:0-5431 GCA_045596755.1 Eubacteriales bacterium
TTTGGGCATTGGGAAATGGATACGGTTGTTGGTAAAAAGAAAACCAAAGAAGTTCTTATGGTTCTTACAGAAAGAAAAACACTTCAAGAGATAATTAGAAAAATCAAAAGTAAATCCCAATACCATATAATAAAAGAATTATATAAGCTCGAAAGAGAAATGGGAGCGAAAAAATTCAGAGAAACATTTAAGACTATCACTTGCGATAATGGGTGCGAAAATCTTGATTTTGGCGGAATAGAACGTTCTCTCTTTACCAAAATGAAAAGAACGAAAGTATATTATGCACACCCATATAGTGCTTGGGAAAGAGGTTCTAACGAAAATGCTAATAAGTTGATAAGGCGTTTTATACCTAAAGGTTCAGACATCGGTCAATTCTCTCATGAGAGAATTAGAATGATTGAACGTTGGATAAACAATTATCCAAGAAAACGCTTTAACGGTTTGTCCTCCAACGATATACTTTTTAAACAATTTTAGTCGCTTATTTTTGTGGACATTTTATATTGCAATTTATAAAGTCAAAAAATAAGCCTTATTCTATTGACATTTATATATATATATGATAAAATTATTTATTATATGGGAGTATAGGCGGGTGACTTGTTTTGGGCGCATTTTTTAACTATTTCAAAAATTTAATACAGCGTTTGAGCATAATAGAAATCAAAGACGTTGTGGATATTCTTGTTGTTGCAATTATTTTCTTCTGCGTTATAAGGTTTCTTCACGAAAGACGTGCAACGAAAATCGTTGTAGGTATCGCCCTTGTTCTTGTACTTATGCTTATCGGCAGTGTTTTTGAAATGAGCTTGCTCAATTTCATTTTGTCAAACATAAGCCAGGTTGGAATTATTGCCGTTATTATAGTTTTCCAGCCCGAACTCCGAACGGCTCTTGAAAAAATGGGAAAAGGTGCGGGAAAATTCAGCGGAAGATTCAAGGGTGTGAATGAATCTCTCGTTGGAGAATTTATCGTGGACGTTGCCCGTGCCGCTTGCGAACTTTCTGCTTCCAAAACGGGTGCTTTAATAGTTGTCGAAAGAGGAAGCAACCTTGACAATATGGTTAAGGATGGAACAGTTATAGATGCCAAGGTATCGCCGAGACTTCTTGGAAACATATTTTACAACAAAGCCCCTCTGCATGATGGAGCGGTTGTTATAAGAGATTTAAGGGTTTATATGGCGGGATGTGTTCTTCCGCTTTCCGAGGAAAACGAAGCTCTCAAAAACCTTGGAACGAGACATAGAGCAGGCGTTGGTATGTCCGAAAAGAGCGATGCTGTCGTTGTTATTGTTTCAGAAGAAACGGGAATAATTTCCATAGCTGTTGACGGAGTTCTCAAACGTGGGTTTACGGAAAAGAGCTTTATCGAATATATGAACGATATATTCGTATCTTCTGAAAAGAACGGCAAGGACGGGAAAAACGAAGCAGAAGGAGGAGAAAGCGATGAATGAAAAAGATATGAAAAATGAATCCGCTTTTTCTGAAACTGCTCAAAAAACGGAGAAACAAGGCATATTGTCGAAAAACAAATTTGCCAATGATTTTAAAAACAACCCAAGAAAAAAACATCTTGTAATAACATTTCTGCTTTCTCTGCTTGCGGCAGTTATAATGTGGTTGTTCGCTGTAGATTATGAAGTTGAGGATTACGAAAAGACTTTTGCGAATATAGGTATTCAGATAACGGGAAAATCCGAACTTCTCGGTGCTACGGGAATGCAGGTGGAACTTGAAGGCGACGTTAAATTGAATGTGACGGTAAGCGGAAAACGGAGTATTCTTTCCAATCTTAATGCTTCCAGTTTTACAGCCTACGTTGACGTATCGGGAATAACGAAAGAAGGAAAAAGCGATCCCTTGCAGGTTATTCTCGCCCCTGTGAATGGTGTTACGGTTGTGAGCCAATCAATAACGCATATAACGGTTGTGGCTGAAAAAAGAGTTACAGATACTTTTGAAATAGTTCCCATTCTCGGTACTGCACAACTTGAAAACGGTGTAAGTTATTCCCTTGTTTGCGAAATACCGACGGTTACGGTAACGGGTTCTGAAAGTATTGTGAAAAGTATAAAACGTGCTGTTGTATACGTTAACCCTGAACCTAAAAACGTAACAGCTTCTTTCAAAAGCCACTGTGAGATAGTTTTTGAATCCGATGCGGATATTGATACGTCTTCTCTTGTGGTTTCCCCTCGTTATTGCGGGGTTGACGTTGCTTTGACAAAGGAAAAGAGTGTTCCGCTTAAAATTAAACTTGAAGGCGGAGCAGACGTTGATTATAATGCATCATTCCGTCTTGCTGTGTCCTCAGTTCTTATATCAGGTGAGCCTTCCGTTGTGGACGGTATTCAAAGTCTTGATCTGAATATTCCTTATGAGAAAATAACCAATCAGCTTGGAAGCGGTAAAGAAAGTTTTACAGTCAAGGGGAAGGTTGAATATCCTTATGGAATAAGCGGCGGTGATGGAAACGCAGAAATTGAGGTAGAGGTTGACGTTTCGGACCGAGTTGAAACTGTGTTTGGCGAAAACGTGGTTATAAACAACTGTCCTTCGGGATATAAGGTAAAAGCCTCTGATGTCGAGATAAACCTCAAAGGTATTTACGAAGAAATGGAAAAAATAACAAGTTCTGACATAACAGTGACCATTGACCTTTCTGAAACCGTTCCTTCAGGGAGAGAGCAAAAGGTTAAGGCTTGGGTGAATATAGAAAATTCACACGGAACGCTTTATGAAAAACAGTGCCTTGTAACAGTTGTATTTACAAAGGCGTAGTAACGTAATAAATTGATGAAAAGGCAAAGTTTTTGCTTTGTCGGAGGGTGAAGAATTGTATACTAAAAAATGGATTGTAAATAAGGCAGACGGGGAAGCCGTCCAAAAAATAATGAATGAATTAGGCGTTCCTGCATTGGTGGCAAAAATCCTTGCAGCGAGGGGTGTTACGGGAAAAGAGGACGGCGAAAAATATCTTCGCTGTGACGAAAAGGTTCTTTACGACCCATTTTTGCTTAAAGATATGGATAAAGCCGTTGAAAGAATCAAACGCGCTATTGACAATAAAGAAAAGGTTTGCATATACGGAGATTATGACGTTGACGGTATAACTTCAACAATAATTCTCTATAAATACCTTTCTGAAAAGGGCGTTGAATGTACGTATTTTATCCCTGAAAGAATACAGGACGGATACGGTCTCAGTGCGGGTGCTCTTGAAAGACTGGCAGGGGAGTTCTCCCTTATAATCACCGTTGATACGGGTATTACAGCCATTGAGGAAGCGAAACTCGCAAAGAATCTGGGGATTGATATGGTTATTACAGACCATCATAGATACGGAGACGAGATTCCCGATGCTGTTGCCGTTGTTAACCCTCACAGATCGGATTGCGAATACCCCTTCAAGAACCTTGCAGGTGTAGGCGTTGTGTTCAAACTTATATGTGCGTTGTCAGGGGGAACTGAGGAAGTTCTGAAAAAATTCGGTGATATCGTTGCCATTGGAACTATTGCGGACGTTATGCCTATTGTGGACGAAAACAGATACATATCCGCATATGGCTTACAACTTCTTAAAAACACAAAAAACGTTGGTCTTAAAGCGCTTATGGAAGAAGCAGGTGTTTACAAAGACGGGATTGCCGCTAAAAAACTCAATTCAACCGTTGTGGGATATACAATTGCTCCGAGAATAAATGCGGCGGGCAGAATAACCTCTGCTCACAGAGCAGCAGAACTCCTTCTCTCCGAAGAAAAAGACGAAGCAAGAAAAATTGCCGCAGAACTTTGCGAGATAAACAAACGCAGGCAGGCGTTGGAAATGGAGATGTTTTCCGAAGCACTTTTGCAGATAGAGGAAAAATGTAAGGGCGACAGAGTTTTAGTTCTTTCTTCTGATGGTTGGCATCAGGGCGTTATCGGAGTTGTTGCATCGAAAATAACAGAAAAATATTCCCTTCCCTCAATTCTCATTTCCTTTGACGGAGATTTGGGAAAGGGCTCGGGAAGAAGTATAAAAGGCTTCAGCATAATGGATGCATTGAAGGATTCAGAGTCGAATCTCGTTAAGTTCGGCGGTCACGAGCTTGCGGCAGGCCTTACTATAAACAGAGATAACCTTGAAGGATTCAGACGTTCCATAAACGAATATGCGGAAAAGAATATGAACGATGAAATCACCGTTCCCGTGGTAAATATTGATTGTGAAGTGGAACTCTCCGACCTTTCTCTCGATTCCGTGAAAGAACTTAATCTTTTGGAGCCATACGGTTTGCAGAATCCACAACCTGTATTTACAGTTAAAAACGTTGAAATTGTTGATATTGCCCCCATAAGCGAGGGAAAGCATACTAAATTCAAGGTTAAGGAAAAGGGTGCGCAAGGTTTCTTTTATAGCGTTTTCTTCGGTATGGCATACGATAATTTCAGTTTTACATCGGGCGATGTGTGTGACATCGTGTTCTCAGCCGAAATAAATGAGCATTTCAGAAACCCATCCGTTCAACTTTTCATAAAGCACGTAAGACCAATGGAGTATGATAATGCTCATATGGAAGAAACGGAAAAATACATATATTCATCCGTTGAGGAATGTTCTCCTTATCCAAAGGAATATATCCCGACGATTGATGATTTCAGAACCTTGTTCAAATTTGTAAAGAGCGAATTTGCACAAGGCGAACCACGCAGAATATCTCTTACCTATTTGAGACAACATGTTCGCAGAAGCGATGGCAGTTTGATTCCCCTTCCTACGTTGAAGGTGATTCTTTTGGTGTTTGAAGAATTCAATCTTGCCCGTATACGCTTCTTTGGCGATGGTTGCGTTGCAGAAATAACGACCATTCCCGCAGGTGGCAAAAAAATTGATTTGGAAAAATCTGCTGTTCTTTCAAAGGTTAAGGGAATCCAATAATCTAAAAAGAGGCATATTTTTATGAAAGCAAAGTTTCAGGCATTGATGGATGCCATAGCAGGTACGAATATAAACAGTGAAAAAATACTTAAAGCCTATGAGTATGCAGATAAAATGCATGAGGGACAGAAAAGAGCTTCGGGAGAACCTTATATAATTCACCCGCTTTCCGTTGCGCTGATTTGTGCCGAAATCAATATGGATACGGATTCTATTTGTGCCGCTTTGCTTCATGACGTTATAGAAGACTGTCCCGATAAAACCAGTTACGCTGAAATCGTAAAGGAGTTTGGCGAAGGCGTTGCTATGATAGTTGACGGTGTGACAAAACTCGTCAATATAACGTTTGAGGATAAACAGGAGGAAAACGTTGAGAACCTGAGAAAAATGTTCTTTGCCATGTCTAAGGACGTAAGGGTTATCTTCGTGAAACTGGCAGACAGAGTTCATAATATGCGAACGTTGAGCCATAAAAGAGAGGAACGCCAACGTGCTATT
>JAZOCZ010000047.1:0-18799 GCA_045596755.1 Eubacteriales bacterium
CCCTTTGAGGAGGCGAAAGCCTGTCTCGAATCAACCTACGGATGCCCCATATATCAAGAACAGATAATGAGTCTTTGCAGAGATGCTGCAGGATTTACCATGGGTCATGCTGACACCGTAAGACGAGCCATGGCAAAAAAAGATGCAAACAAAATGGAAGCGGAAAAGGAAGCGTTTGTTAAAGGCTGTGAGAAAAACGGAATCGACAAGAAAAAAGCTTCTCTGCTCTTTGATAAAATAAGCGCATTTGCCAAATACGCATTCAACCAAAGTCACGCTGTGGCATACGCAAAACTCGCTTATGAAACAGCATATCTCAAATGCATATATCCGAGGGAATATTTTTCCGCAAGGCTTGATAGCGTCACGGGGCAATTCAACAAAATATATGAATATTCGTCAGAACTTCGAAAATCAGGTTTTGAACTCCTTCCCCCATCGATCAATCGCTCTGATTCCTGCTTTTCTCCTTGTGACGAAGGGGTTGTTTACGGGCTTTCTTCAATTAAAGGCGTAGGAATTGCCGTTGCGGATAAAATAATAAAGGAACGAAAAAAAGGTGGGGAATATATAAATGCAGACGATTTTATTTCAAGAGTCGGAAGCACTATAGGAACCTCTGCCGCAATAGCTCTTGTAAAATCCGGAGCGTTTGACTGCTTCGGTGAGAACAGGGCAACCCTTGTAAATCTTTGCAAAGACACGGTTTCCGCAGGTGTTTTTTCGCAAGTAAACGATTTCCAGATAACTCTTTCCTTCGATTCACCTGCAATTCTCAATTATCCAAGAAGAAAAGTTGAAGAATACCCAGAAACAGACCTTCGCATTTTTGAAAAAGAATATACGGGCGTTGATTTTCATTTTGCTTTAAAAGCGAAAAACGGTGAAAAGAAATATGCCTTATACATAAAACTTACCGAAAGCAACAGAAATAATTTACCCTTGGTGAGAGAAAAGTTTTCCTCAAACTCAAAGGATTGCGTTGTGAGAATCTACGATGAAGTTTCGGGAAAGACGGCAGAGTTAAAGGAGGAATTTTTCAGAAATTCCGAAAACAATCTGTCGGATATCAGAAATATAATGGGGTCGCACAACGTAAAGTTGATAGCTTTGGAAAGGAACGACAAATGAACAAGAAAAAAAGCGATAAAAAGTTTAAAAACATTCGACTGAAAATGGTCAAGGGAACTTTGGAGTATCCACTGCAGATTGCCCTTTTCGTAACGTACAAATTGATGACGTATGTGGTCAATATATTTTTCACTCTCCTTATGATTGGAATAGTGACGGGAATTGCCGTAGGTGCCGCTTTGGTTATGTACGTCAGCGAATACGTTGACGCGGAATATACGGGGCTTGACAACCTTCAATTCGAAAGCAGTCTTTCAACGTCCATTTATTATATTGATAAGATGGGCAACGAAGTGGAACTTGAAGCCGACAGACTTCACGGAACGGAAAACAGACTCTGGGCAAGCTACGAGGAAATTAAAACCTCCCCTTATCTTGCCAGCGCATTCATTGCTGTCGAGGACAAACGTTTTTTCGAGCATAACGGCGTTGATATAAGAAGAACGGGCAATGCATTTCTGAACTTTATTTCTCCGTCGGGCGATAACTCGGGCGGTTCAACCATAACCCAACAGCTTATCAAAAACGCATCGGGTGATGACGAAAAAACCGTAGAAAGAAAGGTTCAGGAAATTCTCCGAGCTTTAAACGTTGAAAAGAAATATTCAAAACCCGAAATTCTTGAAATGTACCTTAACACCATCTATATGTCCCAGAGAACAAACGGCGTTAAGGCAGCGGCACAGGAATATTTCGGAAAGGAACTTAAAGACCTTACTCTCGTTGAATGTGCCGCACTTGCTTCTATACCTAAATCTCCGACAAAATACGATCCCCTCAGAAACCCAGGGCATAACAGAGACAGAAGAAACCTTGTTTTAAAGCTCATGTATGAGCAGGGATATATTTCCGAAGAACAATATCTGGAGGGCAAAGACACTCCTCTCGTTCTTAAAAGCTCAACGGATGAGGATTACGAGGAAACTATTCATTCATACTACGTTGATGCAGTTATTGACAGGGTTATAGAAGACCTTATGGAAGAATACGATTATGACAAAGTAACTGCAACAAGAATGGTTTTTTCAGGCGGACTTAAAATCATAACCACTCTCGACCCTTCCGTTCAGAACGCATTGGAAACAGTGTTTGAGGACGACAGCAGTACCTACCTTTTCCTCAAGGGCGAGAAAGAGGATAGCGTTGGCGGTGTTAAACCGCAGGCGGCAATGGTCATTATGGACCCTGAAAACGGAGACGTTTTAGGACTTGTAGGCGGCAGAGGCGAGAAGAAGGAAAGCCGCGGTCTCAACAGAGCAACGCAGAGTAAACGTCAGTGTGGTTCTTCCATAAAACCTCTTACGGTATACTCTCTCGCATTAGAAAAGGGACTTATCACCTTCGGTTCTGCCGTTGACGACGTTCCTACAATGATTATTGATGACAAATATTGGCCAGGTAACACCCCTTCGGGCTTCAAAGGACTTATTTCCGTTAACTATGCGGTTATGAAATCCCTCAACACAATAGCCGTTGACCTTGTAAACAAACTGACCCCTCAGGAATGTTTCAGCTTCCTTACGGAAACCTTGGGATTCACAAGCCCAGTTGCAAGTACCATGGTTTCAGGAACAACTTATTCCGATATAGCCGTATCCCCTATGGCTCTCGGCTCTTTCACCTATGGTGTTACAACCCTTGAAATGTGCAGTGGATACTGTATGTTTGCCAATGGGGGGGAATCATACACGCCAAGATTCTATACCGAAGTAAGAAACAGCAGAGGTGATATTATACTTTCTGACAAAACAGGAAGAGTTACAACTGCAATTTCAGAGCAGACCGCATACGTTATGACTTCCATTATGAGAAACGTTGTTGCAAGTGCGGCAGGTACGGGTTACCGAGTAACGCTTGACAACACATACGGCGTTGAAGTTGCGGCAAAGACGGGTTCTACCAACGATGACCGTGACAGATATTTCGTAGGTCTCACACCTGAATACGTTGGTGCTTGCTGGTTCGGTTACGACAACAATAAAGCACTCAGCGGTTATTCCGTAAACCCCGCCCTTTCCCTTTGGGACAACGTTATGAAGTTTATCTACAAGGATTTAAAGGATTCGGGTACGAAATATAAAACCAAGTTTGACGTTCCTTCAGGCATTATCAAGGTTAAATATTGTACCGTTTCGGGTAAATTACCTTCAGAAGCCTGCGGGAAAGATCTTTATTGCGAAATAAACGGCGGAAATTGCATTGAAGAAGGATATTTTGCCATAGGAACACAACCCACAACTACCTGCGACAAGCACATTTTAGTCGATTGGGACCCATCGACTAAAGCTGTTTGTCTTGACGGTTGTGAATGTCCTTACACGAAAAAAGTAGCGCTCCGTCTTAATTACAGAGCTTTTGAATCCTACGTTTCTGTAAGCGATACCCAATATCTGTATCATCCCGTTCCCGCAGGGTACGTTTTCCCTGAAAAAGAATCAGTTCCTTTCTATGCGAATCTCCCCGAATACGAAGGAGTTAAGTTCTTCGGAATCAGCTCATCCATAAAGAAGCCGTACAACAGAGTATGCCTTGAGCATTATCATGTAAACGAAGAAATTCCAGAGGACAATACGCCTTCGGAGGACGGAGAATGGTAACAGAAAACTACGCCGACGAGGAAATATACGAAAAAAGTCCCATAACTGAAAAAGTTATTCTGACAGAGAGAAAAAACGGTTTCAGAATGGGAACGGATTCCGTTTTACTTTCGAAATTCGCAAAAACACTTCCCTCTGAAAAAGGGGTTGATCTGGGAACGGGAAGCGGGGTTATTCCCTTGCTTCTCCTTTCCGAGAACAAAGGAAAAGAAATAAAGGGCATAGAAATTCAGGAAAGTCTTTACAAACTCGCTTTGCACAATGCCAAGGAAAACGGCTTCGAAGATAAATTCACCCCGATTTTTGGCGATGTAAGAAACATATCTTCCCTTGTTGAACGTGAAAGTGCGGATTTCGTTACGTTGAATCCCCCTTATTTCAAAAACGGAAGCGGGAAGCAAAGCGAAAGCCTTGAAAAGTTGACGGCACGTCATGAAATGAACGGATGCATAGATGATTTCTGTGCCGCCGCTTCATACTGTCTCAAATTTGGTGGAAAGTTCTACGCTGTATTCAGAGCGGACAGGCTGACGGAACTTCTGTATTCAATGAAGGAAAACCGCATAGAACCTAAACATATAGAACTCATTTACAAAAAAGAAAAAGTCGAAACCGTCCTTGTGCAAGGAATGAAGGGCGGAAAGGCAGGACTTAAAATAACAGTTAAAGAAACGTCTTTAGTTCAATCAATGCGGAATTCGTAATGCGGAATGCGGAATAAATGAAACCTTTCTCCCTTCGGTCGAAAGATAATTTTATAAAAATGCTTTTTGAACAGAGTGAAAAAAGCTACCTTTATTCCGAATTCATAATTCCGAATTCCGAATTTGTCAAAGTTCCAAATCTAACATTATAAAAAAAGTAACATGAAAAGAAACATTCTCTCAAAAGTCGCTTCCTTGCTTTTTGGAACGATAATGATTTTCAATTCAATATGTATCCCCGTTTCCGCCGAAGAAAAGAATCCTTTTTCCTCGGAGGATTCCTTGCGAAAAAAAATAATTGCCTCCGCTTCTGACGAAGGACGGTTTACCTGCAGAAATATTCGTGTTATGGGTGGCTCTGATTCATACATAGTAACTTTCAAGAGAAACGCTTCCTTCAAAGAGATAAAAACCGCATTGAAGGGGTATAATTACAGACTTCTTGCAAACAGCGAAGAACGTGTTTTCCTTGTCAGAATCGGAGAGAGCAACGTTTTTTTTGAAAAGAACGAAGGAATCATAGAACACCTTGAAGAAGACAAGGTAAAAGAACTTTCCGCGTATTATCCAAACGATACCTATTCATCTGTTTACGAGCTTGAACTTATCGAAATGCCCGAAGCGTGGGAATACGGCTTCGGTAAAAGAGAAGTTATAGTTGCAGTTGTTGACAGCGGTGTTGACAGAGACCATGAGGATTTGCAAGGTGCAAACATACTTTCGGGATATGATTACGAAAACGGTCAGAGTATTGTAAACAATGACGTTACAGGACATGGGACGAAAGTAACGGGAATTATAGCCGCAACAAGAGATAACGGGAAAGGCTGTTGCGGAATTGCATCGGGATGTACCGTTTTACCCATAAAGATAACAAATGGATTTGGGAAAGTTTATACATCAGACTTTATAGATTCCTTGTATTTTGCCGCAGATTGCGGGGCAAACGTTATAAATATGAGCCTTGGAAGCTATGAAAAACTGGAGAGCGAAGAAAAGGCTATAAAATACGCCAATAATAAAGGATGTATTCTCGTTGCCGCCTCGGGAAACGAAGGAAACCACAAAGATTATGCAGGTATGAAATGCTATCCTGCTTCATACGACGGCGTTATAAGCGTCGGTGCGGTGGACGAAGCAGGAAACAGTTGCGTTTTCTCACAATATAACGATGCCGTTGACATTTCAGCACCCGGAAGCGGTCTTTCCCTTTTATCAAGCGATGGCGGATACGTTTCCGATTCGGGAACTTCTTTTTCCACGGCTTACGTCAGCGGAGCGGCGGCTCTCGCCCTCTCCTGCCTCGACGAAGGTGTAAAAATAAATTCAGATCAATTCGATTTTCTTATATCATCCTACGCCTCAGGAGAAAAAGGCTTAAAAACAGGTGCTGGTATTCTCAACGCAGAACAGATGGTGATTCACACCAATTTTCCTCTTGTATCGGGAGTTGAAAACGGCAAGGTGTATTACGATAACGTAACTTTGTTTTTCAACAGGGGAAAGGCTTTCCTCGACGGTGAAAACTTTGAAAGCGGATCTCTTTGTAAGCACACGGGAGAACATACACTAATAGTTGAAGATGGCGAGAAAAAGACAGAGGTTAGCTTCACCACGGATAATCTTCCTCTTGGCTATTCTCTCAAAGAAGGAGACGGATATTCCTATATAACCTTCCCCTTTGGAAAAGCGACCCTCAACGGGCATCCCTATTTATCTGGCGACCCTATAAGTACGGACGGAACTCACACTCTCGTTCTCAAAGGACTTTACGGGAATCAGAAAACGTTTGAATTTGATTTATCGTTTGCAAAACCTACAATAAAAGGCGTTGAAAACGGTGAAACATACGAGCATCCCGTGAGAATATCCGTAGCAACGGGGGGCAAAATATATCTCAACGGCAAAGAACAAAAAAAGGAATTCACAGTTTTTGAAGAAGGGCAGTATACCCTCCTTATCAAGCAAAACGGAAATCTGAAAACAACCGTCAATTTCACAATTTCCTATGAAAATTCCTATTCGGGAAACGAAGAACAAAACCCTCACAAATATACGGTTTTTGATTCTTCCGTTTCCAACGCATCTGCTCTCTGCGGATTTGGCGTTGTGGCTGTATGGAATGACAAAAACCGAGGCATCAGACTTTTCGATGCTGAAACCTCAAACCTTGTCAAATATATAAACGTGGGCGAAAACGTGAAATCGGTTCATTTTGGCGAAGAAAAACTTTATATTGCCGGAACAAACCATGTTTTTGCCATAGATGGAAATAAAATAAAAGAATCTTCAGAACTTATAAACGTTTTTGAATTTCATTTTCCCATTTCATCCGCTGATTTCTGCGGAAAGGTTTTATATTACGCAGAAAGCAGTTCTGTAAATTCAGGAACTGTCAAAAAACTTTCCCTTGATTCTCTCGCAGAGGAAGAAATATGCTTTGTCAGAAGTATTCCTGATGTTTTATCATACGATAACGTAACAAACTATGTTGCATTTGGAAAAAAAGATGAAAACAAAATATACGTATCTCCTATATCAGGAGAAAGCGTCAGCGTTTTTTCACCATTTAATAACATAAAATCGGGATTCATCTTCAAAAACGGAAAAATAGCTTGTGGCGGGGAAGTTTTCTCTGTGAAAGAAAACAAACTTATATTTTCCGTAAATGATAATAAAGCGTTGTTTTTTGACGGAAAAACTCTCATAACGGAAAAAGGCATTTATGATGTCGATACCTTTGAAGCAAAAGGTTTTCACGCTATGGAACTTTCAAAAGTCAGCTATTCTTTCGGAAAATACTGTGCATCTTTCGACGACGTTTCAATTTACGTTTCAAAGTCCCTTCCTTCCGCAACGTGTGACGTATCAATGGGCGAAAAGACTCAAAACACAGATTTCGTTCAATTGAACCCAATATCAAAAAAAATATCCCATTCCGTTATACAAGATGGAAAAATTTATGCATCGGGCATTGAAAACGCTCTCTATATATTCGATGCCAACAACATGAAGTATATATCAGAGATATTCCTTCCTTTCGTTCCAACAGGTCTTGAAAGTTACGGAGAATATGTATACGCATATTCCGACAGAGTTCATCTTATTGCAGTTTACAGTCTCAAAAGCGAAACTCTTGTTCAGGTAAAAACGCCAAATTCCATAGATGACCTTGCGGTATGGGGCAACTATATAGCATTTATCAGCGAAGGCTCGCTTTATATTTACACGCCCGACGGTGAAATGATAACGAGCGATGAAAGCGGAGAATACGTTTCCATAACAATCTCTCACGACGGCATGAATTTATATGCCACTCGATATAAAAGTTTTTACAACGTTCTCACTTCTTATATTCTTCCTACCCTGGAAATCGAATACGAGCGAATACTCGAATACGAGGCAAGCAATATATTCTGCGACAGCACGTATATATACATCAACACAGCGACGTATCTGACAAGAAACGGAAATATTGCCGCATCCTGTGCCGCAAAAATATATGGACGAACCTTCAACACCTTCATCACCTCCAAAGGACTTTTTTCAGAGGGTGAATATATAAGTTCTTATCCTTTATCAAGTGACGAATTCATCGTTACGGAAAGCGGAAAACTTTTTCTTTTCAGAAAAGATGGAATTTATACGGTGGGAAACGTATATGGTGGAGATTACAACACTGACCCATTTGTTTCAGGAATTGAAAACGGTGGAAATTACACGGGTAAAGTTACAGTTTCCTTTGAAAAAGGAATAGGATATTTAGACGGAAAACGAATCCTTACAAATTCAGAAATAAGCGAAGGCGGAAACCATACACTTACAATAGTGCTACCCTTGGGGCTTTCCTTCGATTACAGATTCTCCATCAACGCATCCTTGAACAAAATCCGTATAAAAGGCGGAAACACCGCATTGAAGGTCAACGATACGGTAAAATTCAAAGTTGAATTTCTCCCATTGGGTTCACCCGAAGAAAAAATCATGTTCTATTGCGAAGACGATTGCGTAAGCGTTACAGAGGACGGCACACTCACAGCGTTGAAACCGGGAGAAGCGATACTTTTTGCCGCAACGGATGACGGCAGATTGGTGACGAATATAAAGGTTACCGTGCTTTCTTCCATGCTTGATTTCACCCCGTCGTATCTCGGTATTGACAGAACCGATGGTATTCTGTACGGGATTTCCTCGGGAACTACCGTAAATTCCCTTATAAATTATCTCGCTCCATCCTTGCGTGGCGATGCCAAAGTTTACGATGGAGAAAAAGAAGCTACAGGAATAGTTAAATCGGGGATGAAAATAGTGCTTCAAAGTAAAAAAGGCGAAGTTCTCGACAGCCTTCTCGTTTCCGTTACGGGCGATTGCAACGGTGACGGCAACGTAGATATAGGCGATCTTTCAACTGCTTACAAAATCATGAGCGATGAGAATGCAGAAGCTGTATTCATAAAAAGTGCTGATTTTAGCAACACAGGTACTGTTGACGTCGCAGACACCTTCACCTATAAGGAAATAATTTTAGAAGGTGAAAAAAACGTTTCATCTGATAATTCAGGAATACCTTATTTTTCGGGAAACGTTAATTTCAATGCGTTTCGTGAAGAAGACGGAACAGTTACTTTGAAACTGTCCGTAAATGGCGATTTTTCAGAAATACCAGGCGGAATTTCGGGTAAAATACTTTATGACAAAAAATCTCTTACCTTTATATCCATAAATAAAACGGGGCTTATTTACGGTGCGGAAGAAACAGAGGAAGGGTTAAGTTTTCTTACGGTATTTGAAAACAACTCCCCTTGTATAGAGTTTACTTTCCTGCCCAATTCCAACTCCGAAATTTCATTTTTCGCTGACAACGTCAAAATTTTCTTCAAAGAAACTCAAAAAACAGATAAGCTCAAATCAGTTTTGAAACCATATGCCAAGGAAGAACTTTCTTCCCTTATACCATCTGATGGTAAACTTATACCCGAATTTTCCCCCAACGTCTTCTCCTATGCGTTAAGACTTCCTTTTGGTGTGAACGAAGTTGAATTCAGAACCGAAAGCGGAGAAATACTTGAATGCACAGGAAATAAAAACTTCTCCGACGGCGACGTTATAACCGTTTTATACGGAGATGTGGAATACAAAATAACCCTTATTATAGAAAATGAGCATCTGAACGATACAACTTCCCATATATTATTCATCATTCTCATTTCCGTTTTATCACTTTCCATATTAGCATTATTTGCTATATTAGCGGTTTTCGGGTATAAAAATTTTGCAAAAGCAAAGAAAGTAAACCAATAAATTAAAAATTTCCACTTGAAATATATAAATATATGTGGTACAATGCTATAATCCAAGAATGTTTAGATTTGCGTTTTATTAAATCACGGAGGTTTATTATATGGGCATATTTATTGCAATTGACGGACTGGACGCGTCAGGCAAACAGACACAAACAAAAAAACTTTGCGAGTATCTTGAAAGTCAGGGAAGAGCGTACAGACATCTTTCCTTCCCCACCTACGATGAAAAATATTCCGCTCTTGTAAAACTTTATTTAAGCGGTGCTTTCGGTGAAAAGCCAACAGATGTTAACGCTTATGCTGCATCCACCTTTTTTGCCGCTGATAGATATGCTTCATATATGGCAGATTGGAAAAAAGATTATGACGAAGGAAAAATAATTCTTTCAGATAGATACACAACTGCAAATGCTGTTCATCAGCTTTCTAAACTTCCGAGGGAAGCATGGGATGATTATCTTTCATGGCTCTGGAAATTTGAATTTCAACTTTTGGGACTTCCAAAACCCACGACTGTTATTTTCCTTCAGGTTTCTCCCGAAACTTCCATGAAAGCCGCAAAAGCGAGAGCGGAAGCAGAGGGCGGAAACGTTGATATCCATGAAGCATCGCCTGAATACGTTCAGACCTGCTTTGACGCCGCAATGTTCGCTGCATCATCTTTGGGGTGGCATATTGTAAAGTGTGACAACGAAAACGGTTTCCGTAGCAGAGAAGAAATTTTTGCAGATATTCTGGAAATCGTAAACAAGACGGAGTTAAAATAATGCCTTCTCCATACAGAGCGTTATCTGCTACGGACAAACGCTCCCTAGAAAGTTTTTTCCGAGCCGTTTATAACGAAACGGACGAAGTTGTATCTGCTTACATCAACTGTGCTTTGTCTTCGGGAAGAACTTATGCGTTAGATGCCGGAACGGATTCTACATTTATAGTTTCCGCGATAACGGTTATTGAAAACGAAGAAGGTGTAAAATTCCTTGCGTTCGGCGGAACTGTGCCTTCTCTCCGAAAGAAAGGTTTTTTTCGGGACGTAGTCAAATATGTATTGGAAAAAGAAGGCGGTCATTTCGTTTGCTTCCCGAAAAACGAAAAAACGTTCTCTTTTTGGAATAATATGGGGTTTGTTTTCCCATCATTTGCCCTTGAATGTTCTCTTGCGGGGAGTATGAAAAAGCCAAAGCTTCATATGACGTCCGCAGGAAGTTCTTCCATACATCTTATGAGAGAAAAGCATTTAGGCAAGGACGGTTTTTCAGATGAAGAGTTTTTCGATGCTTACGCTTTTTTCAGAGCAAAAGGCGGTCAGATATCCATAACCGGAGACGGATATATAGCTTTCGTTTCAACGGAAGATAAAGGAAAATACAAAATCGTTGAATGTGCCGCAAGCGGAAAAACGATTTTATCCCTTCCACCCGCTTTTGAAAGTTGCATTTTGCCTGTAAGTCGTAAAGCGGAGGCAGATGCTTTGGGAATAAAATATAAATTTATTATAAATGCGCTTTCCACCTTTGATATGGGGGAAGGATTTGTAAACGCAACGTTCAGATATTGACGTTGAACAATTCAAAAAAAGCGAGGTTTACTCACTTATGACAGTATTATTCTTGTTGGCAAACGGTTTCGAAGAAACAGAACTTATTGCTCCGGTGGACATTTTAAGACGAGCGGAAGCCAATGTCAAACTTGTATCAATTGAAGACGACGCAACTGTAACAGGTTCTCACGGAATAAAAATCTGTGCCGACATGATGGCAGAAGATGCATCAAGTCTTGAATTCGACGCCATAGTTTTCCCAGGCGGACTTAAAGGAACCGAAAGATTGAGTGATTCCGTATGGACGGAAAAATTCCTGAAAATAGCCGTGGAAACGGGTGCATATATTGGCGCAATCTGTGCCGCACCTACAATTTTAGGTAAATTTGGATTGCTCGAAGGTAGAAAATTCACCTGTTATCCCGGAATGGAAGAACAGATAGAGGAAGGCATCTACACAGAGAAACCCGTTGTTTGCGATGACGTTTTCATAACGGGTGAAGCTATGGGTTCATCCCTTGAATTCGGATTTCAACTTTGTGAACTTATCATGGGAAAAGAAATAAGCGAAAATATCAAGAACGGAATTTGCTATAAATAATGCGGAATGCAGAACGACTTTAAATGCAAAATGCAGAATGCAGAATTAAATAGACTATTCCGCATTCCGAATTACGAATTACGAATTACGAATTCCGAATTAAACAAACTATTCCGAATTCCGAATTAAAAAGGAGAACGTGTTGTGGAAAAAAAAGTCAACAAAATATCCGGCGCGGCATTCACGGCACCGATTCTCGTTCTTTTCGTGATGATTCTGCTGTGGGCAAGCGGTGCATATCTTAAAAGAGCTGTGACGGCTGGGGAAAACGTTTTTCTCTCCCTTTGTATCGTTCAGATAATTGCTTTCTTTGCACCTACTTTGCTTTATTACCAACTCAAACACAGAAAACTTTCAACATCACTTCTTGTATCACCTATACGAGTAAGTCATGGTGTTTTCGTAGTTTTTGCCGCATTATTGTTTTTCACGGGGCAAATATTACTTCGATACTTCATGTTTAAATTTTTCGGTGTAACGGTATCAACCGCGTCAACGATTCAAGTGAGTGAAAACGTTCCACCTATACAGCCCATATTGGCTTTTTGCGTTATTCCCGCCATTTGCGAAGAAATTTTCTTCAGGGGAGTTATTTTAAGCGAATACAGAAGCTATGGACTTTTGAAAGCTATTATTATATCTTCCGTATTTTTTGCATTTTCCCATTTTTCCTTCGAGGGATTTTTCCTTTACTTGTTTGCAGGATTTATGCTGGCGTTTATAACGTCCGTTTGCCGTTCCGTGTTTCCTGCAATGATCCTTCATTTTGCGAACAATATGCTTGACTTATATGCGGGAGATATTTTTGAGAACAACGTCTGGTACGATACAAATATGTATTTTTTCAGATTCGTAATAATTCTCATTTTTCTCATATCTCTCTGGCGTGTTTTTTCAAGAATGCAACACATATATATACAATATTCCGAAAAGCCCCCGAAGGAATCTCTTGGGATTGCAAACCCAATGTCGGGAGCGTTTCGTTCATCCACCTTGCTTTTGCCCATCGGCGCATATCTTCTGATAACCGCCGTATCAAGCTAAGTTTACGGAAAGGAGTTTAAATTTGAATAATTCGGAAGAAAACAAAAAAGACATTATTGAAGATAACGCATCTGACTTCGTTAAGAAGGATGAATACAGCGTTACTGAAAATCAGATAGATGAATTTTTTGAAATGGTAAACGAAGACCCGCTTGCTCTTCCCGAAGAAACCGCAGAGCAAAAAGAACGCAAAAAAAGGATCTTCAAAGGAAAAAAACGCAACCGCGAAGAAGAAAAAAGCGGAGGTCTGATTTCGGGCGTGGCGAAAGCCGTTATTTACGTTGTTTTCGTTATGATTTGCTCTTTGTTTTTATCATACTTCGTGATAACCGCAGGCAACGATATGTTTGCCCTTGTCAAAACTCAGACTCCGGAAAAAATTACCATAAGCGGTGATGACAACTACGCAACTGTTTCCGAAAAGTTGAAGGAAGCAGGGGCTATTGAATACGATTGGCTTTTCAAGATGTTTATTATTTTTCAGGTGGATGACACCGAACAGGTGAAATTCATCGCGGGAGATTATCAGCTTGAAGGCGGTCTCAACTATACCCAACTTTTTACCACTCTAACAACCATTCCTTACGTTAAAAAGGAAATTCGTATCACAGTTCCCGAAGGATTCACAACAGACCAAATTATTGACATGCTTGTTAAAGATGGCATATCCACAAGAGACGAGCTTGTGGACGTTATAAACAATTATCCTTTCAAGCATGAATTCGTGCAGGAACTTGAAGCAAAAGGGTATTCAAAAGACAGAATTTACCGTCTAGAAGGGTATTTATACCCCGACACCTATTATTTCTACGAGGATTCGGACGCGGTTCAGGTTATAAACAAATTTTTAAACAACTTCGACGACAAATTCTGGGATGAATACGAGGACACTTACAAAAAAACCTGCGAACAAATCGGACTCACCTTTGACGAGGTTATAACCCTTGCTTCCATTGTTCAGATGGAAGGTATAACCCTTTCCGACTTTGAAAACATTTCTCAGGTTTTCCACAACCGTATAAATTCAAAATCTCTTCCAAAGCTTGAGTCCTGCGCAACGGTTCAATATATTCTTGAAGAAAGAAAAGATATTATAACCGATGCGGACACAAGAATTGATAACCCATACAACACCTATATGTATGAGGGGCTCCCTCCAGGAGCAATATGTAACCCAGGAATAAACGCCATTGAATCAACTATTTTCCCCGCTTTCGACCAACAGATGCTTAAAGAAAACGGAATCAAAACGGCTTATTTCTTTGTTTCTGACCTTGCTGGTAACATTTACTACGCAGAAACACAAAGAGGGCATGAGAAAAATAAAGCCAAAGCCGATGCGATAAACGAAAAAATTCTCAACGGCGAATATTTCGAAGAATAGCCAAGGGATTTTTGAACTGGGGGATTTTGAAAAATCCCCCAGCCCCCAAAACTTTTAATTCGCTATGCCCTCGGATTTCAAAAAAACAATCCAACCGCGAGACTTTCAATTTAGTGCATGGATATATAGACACCATATTTATAGATAAAAAATCAGTTTCTTCTTTTTGGTATCTTTTTCTTCTTTCCAAAGAAGAAAAAGTACAACACAGTACAATACATAATAATTAAGGTGCAAATAATTGAAAAACTTATTTCAGAAAAAGATTATAATAATTTCAGGGCATTATGGGACGGGAAAAACTAACGTTTCGGTTAACCTGGCTCTGAAACTAAAAGAAAAATACAATGATATAAGCATAACCGATCTTGATACGGTAAACCCGTATTTCAGAACGGCTGACAACGCAAAATATCTCGAAAGTAAGGGTATAAAGACGATTTTGCCCAAATACGCCAACTCAAACGTTGACATTCCTTCCCTTCCCGAAAGTCTCTTTTCGATTTTTGATTCAGAAGGAAAAGCCATAGTTGACGTTGGCGGTGACGACGATGGAGCGGCACCTTTGGGATTTATGAGAAAACGCGTCGAGGAAGCGGGATACGAAATGTATTGCGTTTGCAACTTCTGCAGACCCCAAACCTCAACCGCAGAAGAAACTGCTTGTCTTATGGGTGCAATAGAAAGAATGTCGGGACTCAAATTTTCTGGACTTATAAACAATACAAATTTGTCCTACGAAACAACACCCGATATAGTTCTTTCATCAATTCCCAAAATGGAGGAGTTGGAAAGAATAACAGGTTTGAAAACTGTTTTTACAACTGCTCTTTCTTCCCTCTCGCCTCATCTTGACGATATTCCAAATATCGTTTACATAGAAAATATTACGAAACAACTCTATTAAAAATTGACGTTGAAATTTATTAAGTAAAAAAATAATTATATATTCCAAATCGAAAGGAAAAACTAAAATGACAAAGTTAACGTTCAAAACAGACCTTTGCAAAGGTTGTGGACTTTGCGTTCTTGCCTGCCCCAAGAAACTTTTGGCTCTTGACGAAAAAGTGGTAAACGCAAAAGGCTATCATCCCGCAGGCATCACAGACCAAAGCGCATGTATCGCTTGTGCAATGTGTGCAATGATGTGTCCCGACGTTGTAATCAAGGTTGAAAAAGACTAACAAAAGAGAAAAAACTAATTAAAAATAAAGGAGACTTAAAAAATGGCAAAAAAAGTCTTGATGAAAGGCAACGAAGCCTTGGCAGAAGCAGCCATTCGTTCAGGTTGCCGTTTATTCTTCGGCTACCCTATCACCCCTCAAACAGAACTTTCTGAATATCTCGCAAAAAATATGCCCAAGGTTGATGGACTCTGTCTTCAGGCAGAAAGCGAAATTGCCGCAATCAACATGGTTCTCGGTGCAGCTTCCACGGGCGCACGTGTTTTCACGTCCTCATCTTCGCCCGGAATCTCCCTCAAATCCGAAGGTATTTCTTACATAGTAGGCTCTGACCTCCCCTGCGTTATCATCAACGTTCAGCGTGGCGGTCCTGGTCTTGGCGGTATTCAGCCTGCACAGCAGGACTATTATCAGGCAACAAAGGCATTGGGACATGGCGATATGCATTTCATTGTTCTTGCACCTGCATACGTTCAGGAAATGGCAACTCTCGTTGGCGAAGCCTTCGACCTTGCTGATATCTACAGAATGCCCGTTATGATTCTCGCAGACGGTGCATTGGGTCAGATGATGGAACCCGTTGACTTTGAAGCAAAACGTCAGCGTGAAATCCCCGAAAAAACTTGGGCAACAACAGGTCACGGCGGAAAGAGACCCCATAACATCGTAAACTCTCTTTACATCAACCCCGATGAACTTGAACAAATTATTCTCGAAAGATACGAAAGATACAAAGAAATCGAAGAAAAAGAAGTTCTCTTTGATACTTATATGGCAGATGATGCGGATATCCTTATCGTTTCTTACGGTATCACCGCAAGAATTGCAAAAACAGCTATCAACATGGCTCGTGAAAAGGGAATCAAGGTTGGTCTTTTCAGACCTATAACTCTCTGGCCTTATCCCTCCAAGCAGCTTGCTGAATATGCAGACAAGGTTGACGCTTTCCTTTCCCTTGAAATGAACATGGGTCAGATGACGGATGACGTTAAGATTGCAACAAGTTGCAAGAAACCCGTATACCACTACGGACGCACAGGCGGTGTTATCCCCACGCCTGATGAAGTTCTCGAACAAATCGTTAAAATCAGCGAAGGAGGAGCAAAATAATGGTAGTATTTGATAAACCTAAAGCTCTTACAGATATTCCTTTTCATTATTGCCCAGGTTGCACACACGGTATCGTTCACCGTCTTGTAGCCGAAGTTATAGATGAACTCAACATTGAGGGCGACACCATCGGTATTGCACCCGTTGGTTGCTCCGTTTTTGCATACAACTATTTTGGATGCGACTGCATCGAAGCCCCCCACGGCAGAGCGCCTGCTCTTGCAACGGGCGTTAAGAGAGCGCTCCCCGACAAATATGTTTTCACATATCAGGGCGACGGTGACCTTGCCGCTATCGGTACTTGTGAAACTGTTCATTCAAGTGCACGTGGTGAAAACATCACTATTATCTTTATAAACAACTGCGTTTACGGTATGACAGGCGGTCAGATGGCTCCTACAACCCTTTTGGGTCAGGTTACCACAACATCACCTTACGGACGTAAAAAAGAAATTCAGGGTTCTCCCATAAGAGTTTGCGAAATGCTTTCCACTCTCGACGGTGTTGCATACGCAGAACGTGTTGCAGTTGACTGCGTTAAAAACGTTCGTGCCGCAAAGAAAGCTATCAAAAAGGCTTTCACTCTACAGGGCGAAAAGAAGGGACTTACAATAGTGGAGGTTCTTTCCACATGTCCCACAAACTGGGGTCTCTCTCCCGAAGCTTCTCTTGAATGGCTCAGGGAAAACTCCATGAAGCAATATCCTTTGGGCGTTTATAAAGACGTTACCGCAGAATAAGAAGGGAGATTAACGATGAAAAATTTACTTCTTGCCGGATTCGGCGGTCAAGGTATTCTTTTTGCAGGAAAACAGTTGGCGTTGGCAGGTATGGAAGCTGACAAGCAAATCAGCTGGCTTCCTTCCTACGGTCCCGAAATGCGTGGCGGTACTGCTAACTGCTCCGTTATCATTTCTGACGAGCCTATCGGCTCTCCACTCGTTACAAAACCTGATATTCTTATCGCTATGAACGGACCCTCCTTCGACAAATTTATTGACAAGGTTGTTCCTGGCGGTATCGTACTTGTTGACAGTTCTCTCGTTTCACAGAAAACAGACAGAACTGACATCACAGTAGTTTACATTCCTGCAACTGTTATGGCAAATGAAAACGACCTTGTAGGCGGTGCAAACGTTATTATGCTCGGTCAACTTATGAAGGTTTCCAAGCTCTTTGATTTCGACTTCTTCGTTGAATGTGTTGTTGGAGAAACTGCAAAGAAAAAACCAAAGTTGGCTGAAAATAATAAAAAGGCTTTGAATTTGGGATACAACTTTTAATTCAATGCGGAATTCGTAATTCGGAATTCGGAATAGTGGGACGCACAATTTTTGAAGAAAAACCTTAAATTTTGGCTTTCCGATTATTCCGCATTCCGCATTCATAATTCCGAATTAACTACGGTACTGCTATGATAAAAAACATGCGTGTTTCTGCTATAATTCTCGGGGCGGGAAGCGGTACGAGAATGGGAAAAGTGTTGAAGCCTTTCATAAAACTTGGCGGAGTGACGTTGTTCGAGATGGTGCTTGAGGCTTTTTGTTCGTCAAAATATATTGACGAAATAGTTGTTGTCTCAAACTTCGAGGACAAATTCCGTGAGAAAGCACAACCATTCGCAGAAAAATACCCAAATATCAACTTCATATATTCAAAAGGGGGAAAAACCAGAGCGGATTCCTCCTTTACAGGCGTTAAAGCTACGGGACGGAAAACAGACATTGTTGCCGTTCATGATTGTGCGCGCCCTTTTATAACCGCTTCTCAAATCGATTCCTTGGTGGAGGAATGTTCAAATACAGGAGCGGCTTGCGCTTGCACAGCGGTTACGGACACTATAAAATACAACAACAAAGACGTGGGGATGGTATACACCCCAGAAAGAAAATATTTGCTTGCCGTTCAGACTCCCCAAGTCTTTCTGAAAAAAGTTTATATTGCATCATACGGCGTTTCCGTAAAGGATGCGGTGGAATTTACGGACGAATCCTCAATGGTTGAACGCGCAGGCTTTAAGGTGAGTTACGTAGACTGCGGAAGCGAAAACATGAAGCTGACCACAGAATACGACGTCACAATGGCAAAAGCTATTGTATCTTTGAAAAAGCAAGGAAAAATTTAAGACAATGCGGAATTATGAATGCGGAATGCGGAATAAATGTAGCTTTTCTCTCTACGTTTGAAAAGCATTTTAATAA
>JAZOCZ010000048.1:0-4740 GCA_045596755.1 Eubacteriales bacterium
GGAAACTTTATAGAGGGGATGGCATCTGTCGGTGGATCTATAAACGGGGCAGGCTGTCTGACTCATTGCGAAAAAAATAAATCAGAAGTTGATAAATACGGCAGAGAGGCAATGGAAAAAACCATTACCGATGCTGTGTCAATTTTAAAATAAAAACAAATATCTTTTATATATTTTCAAAGAAAGGGATTTAACTATGGAATATCGTATTGAACACGATTCTATGGGCGAAATGAAAGTACCTGCCGACCGTCTTTGGGCAGCGCAGACTCAGAGAAGTCATGAAAATTTTGAAATCGGCGTGGGAATTGAAACAATGCCAAGAGAAATTATCCACGCATTCGGGGTACTTAAAAAAGCGGCAGCTATTACAAACAACAAGCTCAAACCCGAAAAAATGACCGACGAAAAACTTGGTGCTATTATGGCGGCTTGCGATGAAGTTATGGAAGGTAAACTCAACGGTCATTTCCCACTCGTTGTGTGGCAGACAGGTTCAGGAACACAGTCCAACATGAACTCCAACGAGGTTATCGCGAACCGCGGAAACCAGATTCTCGGCAAAAAATTACTTCACCCCAATGATGACTCCAACATGAGCCAGTCTTCTAACGATACGTTCCCCACAGCTATGCATATTGCTGCTGTTATCAGCCTTGAGGATAAACTTATTCCCGCTGCAAAAGAACTTATCGAAACGTTCAAGAGACTTGAAGCAGAAAATGAAGGAATCGTAAAAAGCGGTAGAACACATCTTCAGGATGCGACTCCCATTACTTTTAGCCAAGAAATCAGCGGTTGGAGATCAAGCCTTGAAAAAGACGTTGAACTTATTGAACGTGCGGTTGAACCTCTCCGTGAACTTGCTTTGGGCGGAACAGCCGTTGGTACAGGTCTCAACGCTCCTAAAGGTTTTGACGTGGGCGTTGCGGAAGAGGTTTCCAAAATCACAGGAAAGAAATTTATCACAGCTTCCAATAAATTCCATGCGCTTACATCCAAAGACGAACTTGTTTTTGCTCACGGTGCTATCAAGGCTCTCGCTTGTGATATGATGAAGATTGCAAACGATATCCGTTGGTTGGCATCAGGACCCAGAGACGGTCTTGGAGAAATCTTCATTCCTGAAAACGAACCTGGTTCTTCCATTATGCCCGGTAAAGTTAACCCAACTCAGTGTGAAGCAGTTACGATGGTAGCCGTTCAGGTTATGGGTAACGACGTTGCTGTAGGTATGGCGGCATCTCAGGGTAACTTTGAACTCAACGTATTTATGCCCGTTTGCATTTATAATTTCCTTCAGTCAGCAAGACTTCTTGCGGAAGCTATTGTTTCCTTTAACGAAAAATGTGCATCGGGAATTAAAGCAAACAAAGAAAAAATGCATCATAACCTCCACAATTCTCTTATGCTTGTTACAGCACTTAAGCCTTATATCGGTTATGAAAATGCAGCAAAAACAGCCAAAAAGGCTTTTAAAGACAACATTTCTCTTAAAGAAGCGTGTGTTGAACTTGGCTTTTTGACAGCAGAAAAATTTGATGAGGTATTCCATCCCGAACAGATGGTATAATTTCGGAGGTAATTTAATGAAGGTTAGTTATTTCCCCGGTTGCACCTTGAAAAACAAGGCGAAAGATTTGGATGCTTATGCATACAGAGCTGCCGAAGCTCTTGGTGTTACTTTGGAAGAGATAGAAAATTGGCAATGTTGCGGTGGTGTATATACCACAGCACAGAATGAAATTGCTACAAAACTTTCTTCCGTTCGCGCTCTTAAATACGCGAATGACAGAAATCAGCCGCTTATAACAGTATGTTCGGCTTGTCATAATGTTATTAAGCAAACAAATCATGCAATGCTTCTTAATAAAGAGTTTTCCGATAAGGTTAACCGTTATATGCATGACGATGGTGAATACAATGGTGAAACCCAAGTGTATCATTATCTTGAAATGCTTCGTGATCTCGTTGGTTTTGACAAAGTAAAAGAAAAAGTTGTAAGCCCTTTGAAGGGTAAGAAGATTGCGGCATACTACGGCTGTCTGCTCCTTCGTCCCAATAAGGTTATGCGTATGGACGACCCCGAAAATCCTTCCATTATGGAAGATTTCATCAGTGCAATTGGCGCAGATGCAGTAGTATACGGAAGAAGAAACGAATGTTGCGGCGGATATATTTCAGTTGAAAGTCCCGCAAGCGCAAAAAGGAATTCGGAAGCTATTATTTCAAACGCTAAGGCGGCTGGGGCAGAAATGATAATAACCGCTTGTCCTCTTTGCAAGTACAACCTTGAAAGAAGCGGTGCGGATATTCCCGTCGTATATTTCACAGAGATTCTTGCTGAGGCTCTTGGTGTAAAGGAGGATACGGATGGAAAACAATAAGTATCTTCGTGAAGAAATATTAAGAATGAGCGGTGTTAATACAAAAAAGTGCATGAAATGCGGAAAATGTTCTGCAACTTGTCCTGCATACGATGAGATGGAATATCATCCTCATCAGTTCGTAAGTATGGTTGAGTCGGGAGACATCGAACCACTTCTTAAATCCGATTCTCTCTACAAATGCCTTTCTTGCTTCGCTTGTATTGAAAGATGCCCAAGGGGCGTTGAACCCGCAAAATTGGTTGAGGCGGTTCGCCTTACTGCTATCAAAAAGCAAGGTGCAAACCGTATGACGGCAAATGACGTTCCTTGCATGGTAGACGAGGATACACCTCAACAGCTTCTCGTAAGCGCATTCAGAAAATATACGAAATAAAGGAGGAAAAGACAAATGCAAAGAGTTGGTGTTTTTGTATGTTGGTGCGGAAGCAATATTGCAGGCACAGTTGATGTGCAGGCTGTATCTGAGGCTTTGAAAAATGAGCCTGGCGTAGTCTTTTCCGCTAACTATCAATATATGTGTTCACAGGCAGGTCAGGAAATGATCAAAGCCGCTGTGAAAGAGCATAATCTCACAGGTATCGTAGTTTGCTCATGCTCTCCAAGAATGCATGAAGCAACGTTCCGTAAAACCGCAGCTGCTGCGGGCCTTAACCCTTATATGGTTGAGATTGCAAACATTCGTGAACAGTGTTCATGGGTACATAAAGACATGCTTACAGGTACCGAAAAAGCAATTATTCTCGGTAAGGCTGCTGTTGCTAAGGTTAACCTTAATTCACCTCTTACCCCAGGCGAATCTCCCGTTACAAAACGTGCTCTTGTAATCGGCGGGGGTATTGCAGGTATCCAGACTGCTCTTGATATTGCAGATGCAGGATTCCCCGTTGATATTGTTGAAAAACAGCCTACCATCGGTGGAAAAATGGCTCAGCTCGACAAGACTTTCCCCACACTCGACTGTGCGGCTTGTATTCTTACACCTAAAATGGTTGACGTTGCACAAAACGAAAAAATACGTATCTTCTCCTACAGTGAAGTTACGGAGGTAAGCGGTTTCGTTGGTAACTTTGACGTAACTATAAAGAAAAAAGCGAGATACGTTAAAGAAGACGTATGTACGGGTTGTGGTGCTTGCGTTGAAAAATGTCCAATGAAGAAGATTCCTAACGAATTCAACTTGGGAATGGATAACCGTCACGCTATTTATATTCCTTTTGCGCAGGCTGTTCCAAAGGTTGCTACTATTGACCCAAATGCATGTAACATGCTTAAAAACGGCAAATGTGGTGTTTGTGCAAAGGTTTGTGCCGCAGGCGCTATTGACTATACACAGAAGGATGAGATAATTTCTGAAAAATACGGTGCTATAGTTGTTGCTACAGGATTTAATCCTATCAGCATGGACAAGTTCAATGAATTCGCTTATAACGATTCAAAAGACGTTATTACGTCCCTTGAATTTGAACGTCTTACAAACGCTGCAGGTCCTTCTGCGGGTAAACTTGTCCGTCCTTCCGACGGAAAACATCCTCACACTATTGTATTCGTTCAGTGCGTTGGTTCACGTTGTGAAAGCTGCGCAGAAAAGGGTAAGGAATATTGCTCTAAGATTTGCTGTATGTATACGGCAAAGCATGCTATGCTTACCCGTGATAAATATCCTGATACAGAGGTTTACGTATTCTATATCGACGTAAGAACACCTGGTAAGAACTTTGACGAGTTCTACCGTCGTGCCGTTGAAGAATACGGTGTTAAATACGTAAAGGGTATGGTTGGTAAAATCGTTCCCGAAGGAGATAAACTTAAAGTTCAGGCTTCTGACCTTATTTCCAACAAACAGTTGCATATCGATGCTGATCTTGTTGTTCTTGCAGCGGCTATTGAACCTGACAAGTCTGCGCGTCCTCTTGCAACTATGCTTACGGCAAGCATGGATACAAACGACTTCTTCACAGAAGCACATCCCAAGCTCCGTCCTGTAGAAAGCCCGACGGCAGGCGTATTCCTTTCAGGTGCTTGCCAAGGACCTAAAGATATTCCCGAAACAGTATCTCAGGCAGGTGCTGCAGCATCTAAAGTTATCGGACTTCTTGCCAAGGATAAACTTACGGGCAACCCCTGTGTTGCAAGCTCTAACGAGCTTATGTGTAACGGATGTTCAAGCTGTGAACGTGTTTGCCCATACGGTGCAATATCTTATATTGAGAAGGAATTCCGTATGCCCGATAGAACTACAAAAGTAAGACGTGTTGCATCTGTAAACCCTGCGGTATGTCAGGGATGCGGTGCTTGTACAGTTGCTTGTCCTTCGGGTGCTATGGATCTGCACGGATTTAAAACCAATCAG
>JAZOCZ010000049.1:0-5540 GCA_045596755.1 Eubacteriales bacterium
AATTTGTCATCAAAATTTTATCATGAAAATAACTTTCATTAAATATATTTTTAAATGATAACGTTATTTTAAAATAAGGAGTTTATTATGAAATTTTTCTTGGAAAAAGAAGTTAAAAAACTGAAGTTCGTATTTAAAAAATGTTGTATATCTGTCATTTGTATTTTGTTGACTTTTTGCACAAACATGGTTTCTTATGCTGAAATTGAAAACATTTATCCTATTGATATCCCATCGGAAACATTTTGGCACGATGATTCAGTCCCAAGTGCTAATTTTAATCCAGAATATGCTACAAAATCATTTGTCCTGATGGAAGCATCAACGGGTGAGATTCTTTGTTCTTCTGATGAAAAAGTGCATCTTCCTATTGCATCGGTTACAAAAATAATGTCAACACTTTTGATAGTTGAAGCAATTGATAGTGGTAAAATTTCTTTGAAAGATACGGTTTGTGTAAGTGAATATGCTTCTTCAATGGGTGGTTCTCAGGTGTTCCTTGAACCTGGAGAGAAAATGTCAGTTGACGACCTTTTAAAATCATTGATCGTTGTTTCAGCAAATGATGCAGCGGTTGCTTTAGCGGAGCATGTCTATGGAAGCACATCCGTTTTTGTTCAGGAAATGAATACGAGGGCAAAAGAACTTGGAATGACGAACACAAATTTTATAAATACCACAGGACTTGACGAAGAAAATCATTATTCGTCTGCATTGGATGTTGCATTGATGACAAGGGAACTTTTAAAACATGATATGATTTTCAATTATACGTGTATATGGATGGATACCATAAGAAATGGTGCTTTTGGTTTGTCCAACACTAACAGACTCGTCAGATTTTATGACGGAGCAAATGGCATGAAAACAGGATTTACAGACAAGGCTAAATATTGTTTATCGGGAACAGCAAAAAGAAACGGTATGCAGTTGATAGCGGTTGTCCTCGGCGCTGAAACTTCAAATGAACGTTTTGCTGTAACGAAATCATTACTTGATTACGGATTCGCAAATTACACCGTTTTTACACCACAAAAAATCAATATTGAAAGATTGAGCGTTGATGGTGGCGAAAAAATTTCGGTCGATGTTGATTATTCTCCAAGAGCGTTTCTCCTGAAAAAAGGTGAAATGGAAAAGATCGAACAAAAAGTTGTTTTGGAAAATAATCTTGTAGCACCAGTTAAGAAAGGTCAGGTAATTGGAAAAGTAGAGTACTTGTTGGATGGTGTCGAAATAGGGGAATCAGTAGTGACTTCATCGGAAGAAATAAAGAAAGTCGGAGCATTTGTTATATTCTCGAAAATTTGGGATGGGATTTTACAAGGGATTTTTTAAATAGTGATTGACAAAATGCATTTTTTGCTTTATAATATATATAACAAATAAAACATATGGAGAAAGAAATGAGTATTAAGGTTGTTGACAAGTATTTAAAGGGATTCATCTCACAAAGCGAATTGGATGCTGAATGGAAAAAGGTTCCTGAAATTGTTGAAGTTATTAAAAACAAAACAGGTGCTGGAAATGATTTTCTTGGATGGGTTGACCTTCCTGAAAATTATGACAGAAAGGAATTCGAAGCGATTAAAAAAGCCGCTGTGAAAATCCGCAAACAGAGTGAAGCACTTCTCGTTATTGGTATCGGTGGTTCATATTTAGGTGCAAGAGCTGCCATTGAATTTTTGAAATCACCCTATTATAATCAAATGACAAAGGGAGCACCTGAAATTTATTTTATTGGTAATTCATTTAGCGGTGATGATCTTTCAGATGTTCTCGCTATTTGCGAAGGAAAAGATATTTCTGTTAACGTTATTTCCAAATCAGGTACAACTACTGAAAGTGCTATCGCATTCAGAATTATCAGAGACGTTCTTTCAAAGAAATATTCTGATGAAGAAATCAGAGATAGAGTATATGTAACGACAGATAAAGCAAGAGGAGCATTGAAAGGTCTCGCAGACAAGGAAGGATATGAAACCTTTGTTGTTCCTGATGATATTGGCGGTAGATTCTCCGTTCTTACACCTGTTGGTCTTTTACCTATTGCTGTATGCGGTGCGGATATCGATGCTTTGATGGAAGGTGCTTTGTCATTCAAAAAAGAATACGATGCAGACGTTGTAAACGAGGCAACAAAATATGCAGTTATCAGAAACGTTCTTCTTAACAAAGGAAAAGACGTTGAATTGCTTTGTAGTTATGAACCTGCTCTTAGAATGTTTACTGAATGGTGGAAACAACTTTACGGTGAAAGCGAAGGAAAAGATGGAAAGGGTATTTTCCCTGCATCTGTAATTTTCTCAACTGACCTTCATTCTTTGGGACAGTATATTCAGGATGGTCAGAGAAAACTTTTTGAAACCGTATTGAAACAGGGCGAAGCAAACGTTGACGTTAAAGTTCCTTTCAACGAAGCTGATTTTGACGGACTTAACTATATTGCAGGCGAAACACTTCATAACGTAAACGAAAAAGCATACTTGGGAACGATGCTTGCCCATACGGATGGCGGTGCTCCTAACCTTATTATCGAATATACAAAGAGAGATGAAAAAACTCTCGGCGAACTTATTTATTTCTTCTGCATCGCTTGTGCGGTATCAGGCTATATGCTTGAGGTTAATCCTTTTAACCAGCCAGGTGTTGAAAGTTATAAGAAGAATATGTTTGCTTTGCTTGGTAAACCGGGTTACGAAGATATGAAAGCGGATCTTCTTGACAAACTTGCAAAACAGTAAATTTTGATTATTAAATTTATAATATAACAAGAATACACAAATTATAAGGAGACAAAACTATGATTGAACTTATTATTGGATTGAAAGGTTCTGGAAAGACAAAGA
This sequence comes from Eubacteriales bacterium, assembly GCA_045596755.1. Classification (GTDB taxonomy): domain Bacteria; phylum Bacillota; class Clostridia; order Oscillospirales; family CAG-382; genus SIG653. The sequence continues at coordinate 2,850 of JAZOCZ010000049.1, forward strand.
CTCTTATTGACAAGGTTAACGCCGCAGCAAGTGCATCAAAAGGAAACGTTGTATGCGTAGAATTTGGAAAAAAACTTACTTTTAACGTTAACAGCAACGTAAGACTTATTGACGTTCTTGACTATAACGTTAAAAATGGAGATGCTCTTTACGGATTTATCTGCGGAATCTTTTCATCTAATTATGATATTACCGAAATTTACGTTGACAGTGCTCTCAAAATGTGCGAAGACAAAGTTGAAGATTTTGAAGAATTTATTTTGAATCTTGCAGAATGTGCAGAAAAATATGAGATCAAGTGCTTTATCACTTCTTCAATTGCAAGCAATGATCTTCCTGAAACTCTTAAAAAGTATGTAGTTAGTGCAGAAACTATCTAATTATGAAAAACGCTAAACTGATTTTTCATCGTTGTGGTTTGTTTTTCATGCTTTTGACGTTGTTTCTTCTTTTGGTAAGAGACAGTGAAAATACGGCAGAGGCTTATACTTATACGTTTCATCATGCAGCAACTATTTTGATTTGGGGATTGTTTTTCGGGTTGTCTTTTGTAATCTTTGATTTTAAAAAAATACCTTTGTTTATTTCAAGAATTATTCATTTCGTTATAAACGGTGTTGCAATGTGTCTTTGGATAATTGCTATTCAGACAAAAGTAGAATCTAATTTGCTTCAAATTATTTTCTTTGCAATTTTCATTTATGTTGTTATTTATTGGGTAATTCATTTTATAAACGTTGGCATTGGAAAAATCGGAAAAATGATTTCTTAAGCGAAGTAAATTTATCTTTTGTGTCACTCGGTTTATCGGGTGACACTTTTGTATAGGACGGTATTTTATGAAATACGAAAAAATAGTAAAAGGAATATTTTTAGAAAGGCCTAATAGGTTTATAGCATACGTTCGCATTGGAGATAATATTGAAACGGTTCACGTTAAGAATACGGGAAGATGTAAAGAATTGTTAAGAGAGGGCAGTGTGGTTTATCTTTTTGAAAGCGATAATCCTCGCAGGAAAACGAAATATGACCTTGTAGCCGTTGAGAAATATATAGATGATTATAAATCGATTCTTGTAAATATCGATTCCCAAGTTGTAAATGACGTGGCTGAAGAATGGTTAAAATGCGGGAATCTTTTTTCGAAAAACGCAAAGATAAAAAGAGAAGTTACATTTGAAAATTCCAGATTTGATTTTTATATCGAAGATGAAAATATAAAAGCGTTTCTTGAAGTTAAAGGCGTGACTCTCGAAAATGAAGGTGTCGCTTCTTTTCCTGATGCACCAACCGAAAGAGGAATAAAGCATTTAAAAGAGCTTTGCAAATGCAAGGAGCAAGGTTTTGACGCGTATGTTTTGTTTGTGATTCAAATGAAAGGAATTAAACTTTTCAAACCTGATGAAAAAATTTATCCGGAATTTGCTGATACATTAAGGGATGCTGTAAAATGCGGTGTTAAAATAATATGTATTGATTGTATTGTATTTGATAATGAGATTATTGCTGATACTTGCATACCTTTTTCACTGTGAATCGTTATTATATAGAAAAAGTATTATACATTTGCAATTTAAGAATTTGAAAAATACCATAGAGGTTTTTTAGGTTCAACGACAAAAGCCTCTTTGGATTCAATTACTTAGCGGGTAATTTTCGTTACACAATAAAAGAAAAAACCTTGTCCGAAAAGACAAGGTTTGATCATTATTAAAGAAATTCTTACTTATACTTACGCTTTCTTGCTGCTTCAGCCTTCTTCTTGCGTTTTACGCTGGGCTTTTCATAATGCTCTCTCTTACGGAGTTCAGCAAGAACGCCTGACTTTGCGCACTGTCTCTTAAATCTGCGAAGAGCGCTGTCAAGAGATTCATTTTCTTTAACTTTAATTTCTGCCATTTTGTTTTCCCTCCCTCCATACTATGGAAAAGAGAATGTCGCCATTCCTACCGAACATTATACTCTTATTCCTTTAATATGTCAATAGTTTATTTAGCATTTTTTTCAAATAAAGCAAATATGTTTACTTAACAACAATATTTACAAGCTTTTTAGGAACAAATATTTCCTTAATAATAGTCTTGCCTTCAATAAAGGGTTTAATCTTTTCATCATTCTTAACGGTTGCAAGGGCATCATCCTTTGAGATTTCCGCATCAATCATAATCGTGCCTCTGAGTTTACCGTTTATCTGAATTGCAATTTCAACTGTGCTGTCAATAGTCTTTGCCTCATCATATTCGGGCCATTTTGCAAGAGAACAGAAGCCGTTTTCGCCGAGTGATTCAAATATTTCTTCGCAAAGATGGGGAGCAAAGGGGCAGAGAAGCTTAACAAACGTAATCATCTCATCCTTAGTAAGACTGCCGTTATCATAAATCTCGTTTGTCAAAGTCATCATAGCTGCAATTGCTGTGTTAAATTTGAGTTCTTCGATATCTGACGTAACCTTTTTAATAGTCTTATGGAATGATGTTTCAAGCTTTGCTGTTACGCCCTGTCCTTTTATCATCTCGGGCATTGCCGCAACTCTGTCAAGGAAACGCTTACAGCCTTTAACGCTGTTTTCAGACCAAGGCGCCGCGCTTGCATAGTCACCCATAAACAAAATGTATACGCGGAGAACGTCTGCGCCGTATTCATCAACAACGTTATTGGGGTCAACAACGTTACCCTTGGATTTACTCATCT
>JAZOCZ010000050.1:0-18473 GCA_045596755.1 Eubacteriales bacterium
GTGTATTTTGACTTTTTTTGTTTGCTGTTTTTTAACAATGTTCTTTTTTGGCGTTTTATTTTACAATAACGCTTGTTTGGGGTCCTATTGTGAGCACAGTTCCTTCAAGCTTTGCATTTCCGCAACCGATATAATCTCCGATTTCTTTGAAAGAAACGCCCGAAAGATTTTTGCAGTTGCTCAAATCAAAGGAAAGTTCAGCGGTGGAAGTATTATGGAATATTCCGATTTTTTCTTCATTGTATTCAACGAGGAAACCACCGAAGTTTTTGCTTGAACAATCAAGGGAGGTGTATTTTCCTCTTGCAATCCCTTCGTATTTATGTCTTATGGCAATAAGTTTGCGGTAGTGATTGTAAAGGCTGTTTTCGTCCTCAATCTGAGTTGCAACAGTTGTCTTTATTTGTTTGTCCGCACTGTAAGTTGAGCCTACGGGATTCTTTACTTTATCACCGTCGCCCCAGAGCATTGCAAGACGTCTGTTTGCATCGGTGTTTTCCGAGCCTCTTGAACCTTTCATGCCGATTTCTTCACCGTAATATATTACAGGAGAGCCTGAACAGAGGAGATAAAGGTTTGCCGCCATACGCATATTATTTTCCGTAACGAATGCACCCGCTATTCTGTCCATGTCATGATTGGAAAGGAAGCCCATTATCATGGCGTCTTCGCTTTCTTCGAGGATTCTTTTCTGGAATGATTCTATGTAACTTGTATATTTTGTGATTGAAAAACCTTTTGCCGCGGAAGCAACTGTTCCTTCTGCCTGTGCCATTGCGAAGTTGAAGCAGTTGAGACCTTTATAGTATTGAATAATCTCCGATTCACCCGACCAACATTCGCCAACGCAGTATATATCGTTCTTCATTTTTTTGAGTTCAGATACGTACCAGTTCCAGAACTCTGCCGATTTTTGCGTATTGCCGTAATATATGTATTTAACTGCATCAAATCTGAATCCGTCTATACCCAAATTGAGATAATATTTTGCTATGTCGAGAACTTCTTGTCTGACTTCTTCGTTGTCGAAATTGAGTTCGGGCATGTCTCCGGAGAAGTTACATTCAACCCAGCAATCAACGCCTGCGATTTTCAGATATTGGATACCATTTTGCTTTTCCGCTGTGGTTACGCAGGAATAATAATCGTAATACTTGTTTGAAACGTCCCCGTTTGTTCTTGCGGCTTTGAATTCTGTGTACCATTTATGCGAAGTGGAGGTATGGTTTATAGCAAGGTCCAATATAAGTTTTACGTTTCTTTCTTCGCAAAGGTCTGCAAGCTCCTTTAAATCTTTTTCCTCACCGAATCTCCAATCCAATTTATAATAATCTATTGCATCGTATTTATGATACGTAGGTGAAGAAAAGATAGGGGATAGCCAGATGCCCTGAACACCAAGGCTTTTACCTGAATTGATATCCCCGTCATTGAGGTAATCCATTCTGTTGATTATCCCGCGGATATCACCGAATCCGTCACCGTTGGAATCGGAAAATGAACCGACGAATATCTGATAAAACGTTCTGAAATTGTCGTTTATCGGGTCTACTTTAACTTGTGGGGCTTCGCTTTCGTCCCGGAGGGATTGATTGTTTTCCTTGCTTTCGTCGGAATTTCCGTCACAGGAAGCGAAAGCTAAAATTGAAACAATTACGAGAGAGAGTGCAAATATTCTTTTTAAAAACATTTTTGTAAATTTCATATAATCACCTTTATAGTCCTCTTACACGGTTAAGAACCGCTCTGTCGATTTTTCCCCAAGCGTTTGGACCTTGGCATTTAACGTATATGCCAACTGTCAACGGCTTTTCTCCGTGATAGTCCATATTGCTTATGGTTGCGGTATGCCACTGGTCGTAAAACGTTATAACAGTATCAGCTTTATAAACTATTTCTCCGCCTATTCTAACGTATGCATATATTTCGGTTTCACCGCCATCACCGCCCATTACGGAAATTGAATAATTGTATTTTCCTTCTTCAAGAACGCCTATTTCCTGTTCAAGGAAAAATTCGACGGTGTTTTCCTTTGATCCCCAGAAATGATAGTGTTTCGTTCCTTCCAGCGAATCACTTTCCTTTTCTTCGATGCCAAGCTCCTCAAAATCCTTGAGGGGAGTTGATATCCAATATGCGTCACCGTCTTCAAAGCTACTGTTTTTAACGTGGTTGTATTCAACCATCGTTACGTAGCATTTGGCATCAAGACCTTCCGCTTTGCCTTTTATAAGATATTTTCCCGCTTTGCCGTTTTTTATTTTTTCAAGGTCTGCGTTTTCCCACGTAACGTCTGCGGAACGTTTTGTGTTGTTGCTCATTATAGCAAGTGCGGTTTTTGGAAGAATAATATCAGAGCCTATAGTAAAAACAAGGTTTGCATCTTCAATTTCGTCGATGCATAAAGGAACGTCATTTCCAAGTTTTAAAAGATTGAAAATTTTAAGGGATTCCAACGCCTTTCCGTCTTTATCGAAAAATGTCTGATTATCAACGGAAGAACCACCGTACCATTGACCTGCATCTACTGGGTCATACGTGCCTGCATAGGAAGTCGCCCACCCTGAACCGTCTCTTTCCCAAAGTTTCAGGTTTTCCTCATAAGTATTTCCGCCAACGGTTATCCACGTTCCTTCCCAATAGAAAACGCCTATTCCGTTTTCGGTTTTATTCACAACCGTATCAATAACGTCTCTTATCTGATTCGCTTGTCCTTGGACGGTGTAAGGATAATTTTTTACAATATCGCTATCAATGCTTACGGTGTTGTTAAAAAAGTCCGTATCATCACCTGTGAAAGCATAGGAGGTTTCAGCAACCATAACTTTTTTGTTATACGTTTTGGAAATTTTGGTAAGGGTTCTTGCAAGATTATCAAGAGTACCATGCCAAAAAGAGTAATATGATGACGCGAAAACATCATAATCAACGTTATAGTAATCAAGATTATAGCTGTAAGCTTCGTATGTTGAAACTTTTTCGGGGTTGGAAAAATGAATTGCCACAAGAGCGTCGGGACAAACCTCACGAACAGCCTTCGAACCTGCGGACATAAGGGTCGTTATGTTTTTCCAGCCGTCCTTTAATTCAGCGTTTTCACCGCACATAACACCGTTTGTTTCGTTGCCCACCTGAACCATTCCAACGTCAACGCCTGCTTCAACCAACTTTTGCAGACATTCTTTCGTATATTCATAAAGTGCTTCCGACTTTTCTTCGATATCCATTCCTACCCATGCTTTTGGAATCATCTGCTTTTTAGGATCTGCCCAGAAATCTGAATAATGGAAATTCACAAGAAGCTTCATTCCGTAATGCGTTGCTCTTTTTCCAACTTCAATAGCGTTTTCAACGTCACAGTTTCCGCCGCCGTATCCGTTTCCGTTTTCGTCAAAGGGGTCGTTCCATATTCTCACACGGATATAATTTATACCGTTTTCATTCAATATTTTGTATACGTCTTTTTCGTTCCCCTCAAAGTCATAGTATCGAACCCCGCTTTTTTCAAGAGCGGGAACGCAGGAGGAATCCATTCCCATTATAAAATCCTCGGGAAGGTTTTCAACCTTTTTGACGTAAAGAGTGGAAGAACTTAAATTTGTATTCATATTGTTGTCCTCACTCGAATTATTTTCGGATTGTTCGGAGCTTTCTGTTTGAACCGAGCTTTCTGCACTTTCAGAAATTTCCGAGTTAGTATTCTTTCCATCTTCTCCGCATGAGGTGAGGAGAAGGGAAAGCAATAGAGTAAAAAGTATATTTTGCTTAAAACCTTTTTTCACAAATTAAATCCCACCTTTCCTTATTCTATGGTTGTTCCCTGTGTTTTCAAAACACAGGGAACAAATAAAGGTGAAATTATTTTGCAAGAACGTTATTTACGTAGATTCTTACACTGATAGAATCAACGTTTACGTTTCCGCTTTCTGTTTTCAAGGTTTCGGAGCCTGCGTTTTCGGAATCTGCAACAAGAGCCCATTCTCCGTCGAGAGTGTAGGGGAGAGCGGTTTTGTTGGGGTTGATTATAGCAAGAGCCTTTCCGCCTTTGCCGTCTTCGAAATAAACCTCAAGCATTCCGCTTCCAAGCTCGGTGCAGGTTACGGTTGCTTTTGCATCTGTGAAGATATCAAAGGATTTTCTCATTTCGATAAGTCCCTTGTAGTAAAGCATAGTTTTGTATTCTCTGCTTCCTTCTGTGAGAACGTCCCATCTGATGTTGTTTATTTCATCGCTGGATTTATAACTGTTTTCGTCTCCGTCCTTCGTTCTGAGCATTTCTTCGCCTGCCTGCCAGAATGGAGTACCCTTGGAAATGAGGACTATAGCAGCACCGAGATTATTCATCTTGTTTCTGATATCGTCGCTGTCATTGGGGTTTGAAAGGAGAAGCTTATCCCAAAGAGTATTGTTATCGTGAGCGGACATATAGTTGATAACCATTGAATCGGTTACTGACCAACCGATACCAACGCCTACACCGCCTTTGATACCGAATATAACTTTGTTTGCATTGAAACCGGATGCGCCGTTTATATATCCTTGGGAAGCCTTATCGAAAACGCTTCCTTTAAGACCGTCTCTTATTGCATCGTTGAATACTGCAACACTGCCTATTGCGTTACCGCTTGGCTTTATCTGGCTGATGTTGGACTGGTTTGCCTGAGCAGAACCGTCGATGGTTGAACCCATTGTCCAGCCTTCACCGTAAATAATAGCCTTTGGATTTATAGCATGAACTGCCTTTTCAACTTCTTTCATGGTTTCAAGGTCGTGAAGTCCCATGAGGTCAAATCTGAATCCGTCCAAGCCGTATTCTTTTGCCCAGTAGGAAACGCTGTCTACCATGAATTTGCCGTACATATATCTTTCGGATGCCGTATCGTTTCCGCATCCGCTTGCGCTTGAGTTCGCACCTGTTGAGGTGTAACGGTAGTAATAATAAGGAACGATTCTGTTAAATGAGCTGTTTGCATCGTATGTGTGGTTGTATACAACGTCCATAATTACGCCGATACCTGCATCGTGCAAAGCCTGAACCATCTGCTTGAATTCTTTTACTCTTATTTCTCCGTTATAGGGGTTAGTACTGTAGCTTCCTTCGGGAACGTTGTAGTTTTTAGGATCGTATCCCCAGTTGAATTCGCTATCGGGATTTCCTTCATCAACTGTAGCGTAATCGTATACGGGTAAGAGGTGAACGTGTGTTATTCCGAGAGAAACTAAATAATCAACACCAACGGGAACGCCTGCACTGTTTTTAAGTCCCGTTTCGGTGAAGGCGAGATATTTGCCTTTGTACTGTGAATCTGCAATCTTGTTGCTGAAGTCACGAACGTGAACTTCCCAGATAATTGCATCGGAATAAGAATCTATTCCTGAATCGAATTTTTCGCCCCAGCCTTCGGGATCTGTGCTGTCAAGGTCAATAACCATACTGCGATTTCCGTTAAGTCCTGCGGATTTTGCATATGGGTCTGTTGCTTCCTGCGTGCCAAGGGAGGTTGTTACGGAATAAGTGTAATAAGTGCCATGTCCGCATTTTTCCGTATATGACCAAACGCCCTTGTCGCCCTTTGTCATATCAACGCTCTTTGTGAGTGAATCCGTGTGACCGTCGGAATAAAGATTCAAAACAACCTTTGATGCAGTAGGAGCCCAAACCTTAAACGTTGTGTTTTCACCGTTTATAACAGCTCCTAAATCATCACCGTCATATATATAATTGGATAAAAACTCATTGCTGTCAAAAACCTTTGTAGGAACAACGGGCTTTCTGCCGTATCCTGCCAATTCAACTTCGTATTTCTTGGAAATATCGAGAGTTGCATCAACTGTGATTTTACCTGAAACGCTTTCTTTTCCAAGACTGCTTATTTGTGTTACTGTAAGTTCTTTTCCGTCTTCATATACTTTTACGTCGGAAATGTTATTAAGAAGAACTGCAGGTGTTAAACTATACTGAATAGTGTGGAAATCAATCATTTCCGCAAGTGAAAATTTCTTTATCATTTCTAAAGTTTTGCCCCCGTCTTTGCTTGTATACTGTGAGCCGTCACCGCTTTTAAGATAAATAAAGGTATCTGCTCCTTCAATAACCGCAAAACGGTCATCAGGGAAATCTTTTGTTGCAGTTCCCCATGAAGTTCCACCGGGTTCAGAACAGCTTGTTCTTACGATAAAGCCTACCTGAGATACTCCTTCAGGTACGTTTACAACTGCTTTGAAGCCGTAATCGCAGGGATGGAGCAAATAGCCCTTTCCGTCCTTGCCGTCCCACCATATCCAAACGTCTGCATTTTCTACAGCGTTGGGAGATGTCCAATAAAAAGTAAGCTGGTTGTGTCCTTCTTCTTTAGGAAGAACGTATTCATCATCAGGCATTTCATATCCGCTTGATACGGCTTCTTCGCTTGATGCATCGGGTTTTGATGACTCGGATGAATCCGTCATTGAGGAGTTGTTTTCGTTGGTCGTACAAGCGGTGAAAAACATACCGCATATCATACAGAGAATCAACAAAAAAGCAACTTTTCTTTTTGTTTTTGTGTACGTGAAATTCATGGTACGTTCCTTTCGGTGTTATATATTTATTTGTTTATTTGCAGTAAATTATGTAAATCTTTTGCTATAAGTAATTATACAGATTGTTCTTTTATCTGTCAAGAGAAAAATCAAAAAATGAAGCATAAATATTACTCAAAAATGAAAAAAATACGAAATAACATTCAATGTAATTATGAAATTGAACATAGTTATTCTTCTGTATACCATGGTAGTTCTTTTTCGGAATCAGCAATTTTGATATCCAAACCTTTGTTTTTTAGCAAAGGTAATATATTTTTTTCTGTGAATTTGATTGAAGTGAATCCATCTAAATCAAGAGAGGTTTTATCATCAAATAAAATGACGTAAGATGCGCGTTCTATTCTGTCACCGTAAATGTTATATCTTGATTCTATGTAATAAACACTGTCGATATTTTCGTAATAGTATGTTTTGGATTGAAAGGTTAGTCTGTTATCATAAAACCTTACATTGGGAATCATCATCATAACAGCAAAAAAAATTGATACAGCAATAGAAATCACAAAAACTACCATTGAGAATTTCTTGACACCTTTTGAAACCAACGTGTTGGAAAAATCTTTTTTTTCTTTTTTTGTAAGGTGCTTGCTCCCAATAGGTTTGTTTGAAATGAGAGCAATCGTTCCAAAGATTGAACATAGTCCTGCACACATGAATCCTAAATACCATGGTGCTGATAACACAGCTTTCGTATCAATGGAGATTATTGAATTGTGAATTGCAAAAACGCTGCAGAAAAAAGCCGAAGAAATAACAAAAACAATGATGAACGACAACAAGACTGTAAGTGGAGTTGTAAGCTTTTCCGCACGGGAAGTATCGCAATCAGAATCAAAGGCGATAAACTTGTGGTTTTCCGAGTGGGTTATATGGTTTATTAAGTGTTTTTCATACTCAAGCAACTTGTTTTTTTGTTCGAGCTTTTTATACTTATCTAAAGCCTTATTAACTTTATTTTTAAGCAGTAAAGCATAAGGGGGAAAATTACAATATCTCGAAAAAATGTACCCATCCCTCATGTTTTGCAAAGATAGAAAATAATGTTGTGCATAATCATCGGGAACATCAATTTTATTGAAATCCAGATCGCTTTCCTTAAGAGAGTATATTGTTTTATAACTGTCGAAAAGGGTTTCCGAAAGGAGACGGTCGTCCGATAAAAAAGGCGATAACTGTGAAATTATCTTCTCCAACGTGGATGTAAGGCTTTCAAAACAGCTATTTAATCTTTGGGGATTTTCTATATTCCAAAAATAACAAGATTTAAAGGTTTTATGTTCCAAAAAGGGAATTATATCGGTCAAATGGTAGTATACAACACTATTTTTTTTAAGATAGACTACACAATAAAGTGAACTTGGTTTGAAAAATACAGACTCTTTTTTAACATATCTGAATTCTAAAATAAAACTGTAAAATTCTATTTTATATTTGCAGACCTTTTTACTATTATCAAGCTTTTCACTTAAAACGTCGTTTCTTTTTTCGACATAATTTTTGCAAAGTGAAATGAATTCATTTGTAAGCATTATATTCCTCCAAAAATAAAGTTGAACTGTTTATAAATATGTAGTCACAGAATGATTCTTTCGATAAATATTTCGTGTATATACTGCGATTGTTTGAGCGATTTCTTACTCTGATTCTTAATATGCTCGAATAGACAGTTATTCTGTTACGTAAAATCTATTTCATAGCGAATTCCGTTTGAAAACAGAACTCCGTTTGTTAATTCGATGCGAAGAATGCAGGTGTTTATGTCGTCAAAGTTATTATGTCCATTATCAATCCATGCGGAGAAAACTTGCTTCATTTTGCTTGCAATATGAGAATTCTCTTCCTTGCCAAAATAACCCAAGTTTATACCTTTTCCTTGGGCTGTAAACCATTCTCCCGATAATGCAACAGTGGGATTTTTTTCGATTTGTTTCATTTTTGCGGATAATCCGTGGGTAAGCACGTAAAAAGCACCGTCTTCGTAAAAAGCATCTACGTTACGAACGTAGGGTGTGTTTTCAACAGCAGTTGCTAAAGCAATAATGCTGTCTTTGCCGAATCGGTCAATCAGAATCGCTTCACATTCTTTATTCAATTTTCCCATCTGAAATACCTCCGTTAAATTATAAAAAAATAATATCATAAAATTATGAAATTTTCAACCCTACAAAAGCTTTATCTAAGGTGAAAAAGTGAAATTAACAAAACTCAAACATTTCTCAAAACATTTAAAAACATAGGCAAGTTATAATGTGCCCGTAAAATAAAGAAAGAGGTTAGCGTTATGAACAAAAACGACAAAGATTTTCTCATTCAGAAAATTCGCACACAGTACACTGAAAAGGAGCAAACAGAACTTGACGAGCTGAAGGAGCTTGACGTTAAAGTAAAGCGTCCTGCCAATGTGTTTGCATACGTGTTCGGTAGTATCGGAGCTATCATTATGGGAGGCGGTATGAGCCTTGTTATGACTGATATTGCCGAAACGGTAGGCATTGAAAACCCGATGCTTTACGGTATCATAATAGGAATTGTCGGAATGCTTATGGCAATTATCAATTATCCCATCTATAAGGGTATTCTTGGAAAAAGACGCAAAAAATACGCAGATAAAATAATCGCCCTCAGCGATAAAATTATGAAAGGCTAAAGGAGAATGAAAATGTCAGAATTTCTAAAAAATCATTTGTGATTTTTAGAAAAATTTCCAAACGTAAACAAAACTTTAACATTTGTGTGTTAAACTACCAGTATAATAACGTATATACGGAGGTGACACAATGTTTAAGATATTGGTTGTGGAGGATGATAAGGAACTGAACAGAACGGTATGTTCATTTCTGAACCGTAGCGGTTATGAAGCTACAGGCTGTTTGAACGCCAACGAGGCATACGATGCCCTTTATGAGAATATGTTTGACCTTATTGTGTCTGATATAATGATGCCTGGAATTGACGGCTTTGAGTTTGCAAGAACGGTCAGGAACTTGAACGAAGATATTCCCCTTCTGTTTATGACCGCACGTGACGATATCGCTTCAAAGCAAAGAGGATTCCGTATAGGCGTGGACGATTATATGGTAAAGCCTATCGATCTGGATGAGCTTTTTTTAAGAATCGGTGCGCTTCTTCGCCGTGCTAAAATTGCGACCTCACGTAAGCTGGAAATAGGTAGCTTTATAATGGATGCCGACGAGCATACCGCATATCTGGGCGACGAGGAAATACCTCTCACAAACCGTGAATTCAGTATTCTTTATAAATTGCTCAGTTATCCTAAAAAAACCTTTACCAGAACACAGCTTATGGATGAGTTCTGGGATGCTGATAGCGAAACAGCTCCAAGAGCGGTTGACGTATATATGACAAAGCTCCGTTCAAAGCTTTCAGAATGTGAGGATTTTGAAATAAAGACAGTTCACGGCTTGGGATATAAGGCGGTGATCAAGTGAAGAAGCCGACGTTGAAAAATATATTGAGGTCGGTAAATAGCTTTTTGCTGTTCTTCTTGACAGTGGGATTTATCGTGTCCTGCTGTATGATGTTGTTTGTGAGTATTTTGGCAGACACTATGGAACTGACGCTTACTACCGAAAATATTGCCACTGCCGCAAAGGTAACCTTTTGGAATGTGGTTTTAATTACGTTTCTTTTCAAGCTGGCAGATTATATCCGTCGTAAAATAATGGTAGAGCGCCCCACAAAGACTATAACGGAAGCAACTGAAAAGATTATGTTAGGTGACTTCTCTGTTCGTATCAATCCTATGCAAAGCTCTGGCATGGAAGGCTTTAATCAGATTGCCATGGCGATCAACAAAATGGCGGAGGAATTATCGAGTGTTGAAACCTTGCGTACGGATTTTATCGCCAACGTATCCCACGAAATGAAAACTCCTCTTGCTGTAATGCAGAATTACGGAACACTTCTTCAAGCTCCCGATCTTTCCGAGGAAAAGCGTATGGAGTATGCAAAAGGTGTCACCGACGGCTCTCGCCGTATGGCAGATATGATGACAAACATATTGAAGCTTAACCGCCTTGAAAATCAGCAGATATACCCCGAAATTTCGGAATTTGATTTGGGTGAACAGCTTTGTGAGTGCCTTTTGCAGTATGAAAACGTATGGGAAAAAGCAAATATTGAAATTGAAACACATATTGAGGATGACATCAAAGTAAAAGCAGATGCGGAGCTTCTCAGTCACGTCTGGAACAATCTGTTTTCCAACGCTTTTAAATTCACACCTTCAGGCGGTAGAGTTACCGTTTCTCTTACGGCTACAAAAAATCATGCTATTGTTGAGGTTGCCGACACGGGATGCGGTATGACGTCAGACGTGGGCGCACATATATTTGAGAAATTTTATCAGGGCGATACCTCACATTCCGTTCAGGGAAACGGTTTGGGTCTTGCACTTGTCAAAAGAGTTATTGATATTATGCAAGGCGAAATCAGCGTAGAAAGTGCTGTTGGCAAAGGCTCCACCTTTACAGTTAAGATAGGTCGGTGCTGATATGGATTGGAAGAAATTCGGAAAAGCTTTACTGTTCCCGCATATCGCTATAATGATTATTCTTGCTCCTGTTTCTACCGTGTTTCTTGTGTATTCTATGGTGTTTTTAGGAACAGATTCGATTGTAGCGATTGTTTCTTACGTTCTTGCCTTTTATACTTTGATAGTTTGGTGTTTTAAAATACCCTTTTTGATTCGTTTTTTTAAAACGTTTAAATATGAAAATAAGTATGCGAGAATATGGCAGGACGATACAAGACTAAGGGTCAACGTTTCCTTGTACGGAGCTTTGATTTGGAACACCGCATACGCTTTGCTTCAACTGGGAATGGGATTTTGGCATAATTCCTTTTGGTTTTATTCTTTGGCAGGATATTATATCTCCCTTGCAGTTATGCGTTCCTTTCTGTTACACCATACAAGCAGACATAAGGCGGGAGAAAAGATGCTTAATGAGCTTATGAAATACCGTGCTTGCGGTATTGTATTTCTGATTATGAATCTGGCACTTGCTCTGATTATATTCTTTATGGTGTATTGGAACAGAACGTTTAATCACCATGAAATAACCACTATAGCCTTGGCGGCGTACACGTTTACGTCATTTACCGTAGCTATCGTAAATATAGTTAAATACCGCAAATATAACAGCCCTGTATATTCAGCTTCCAAAGCAATCAGCCTTGCGTCAGCGTGTGTTTCTATGCTCATATTGGAATCAACCATGCTTACAACCTTTGGCGGAACAATGAATCTTGCAGAACGACGTGTCCTGATAGGCGTATCAGGCGGTGTAATATCCGCATTTATAATTGCTATGGCAGTTTTTATGATTGTTCAGGGAACAAAAAAGATGAAGCTGTTAAATAGATGAAGGAGTAACAAAATGGAAAATAAAGAAACGTTTAATTATACTTATTCCGCAAAGGAGCAAGAAGAAATCAAAGCTATCCGAAAAAAGTATGCTCCCAAGGAAGAAACCATAGATAAGATGGAACAGCTTCGTCGTCTGGATGCATCTGTAACACATAAAGCGACTTCAGCTTCCCTTGTGTTCGGTGTTCTCGGTGCGCTGATTCTTGGAATTGGAATGAGCCTTGCAATGACGGATATAGGGAAAGCGGTTGGATTGTCGGTCACATTGGCTATGATCGTTGGAATCTTGATAGGAATTGTTGGTATCGTGCTTGTATGCGTTGCTTATCCCCTTTATAACCATATTGTAAAGAAAGAGCGGGAAAGGATTGCCCCCGAAATTATCAGACTGACCGATGAGCTGATGAAATAAAATTGAAGCTAAATAGCACGTTTGAGATTTAAAAAAGCCAACGCACATTTTGTGGTGTGTTGGATTCAAGGGGATTATTTGTTCAGGGAAACCAATTTGTGCCAACAGTGCTGACACAAATATATGATGAATTTGAATTTTTTGAAAGTTTGAACATTTTTCTGTGTTTGAATATTGGGTTTTGAAATTTCTCTCACCGCGGTGAGAGTTTTTTTGCTGTGATTTTAACTTTTTGCACCGTAAATCACCCTTTTTGCGATTGAACAACAGATAGAGTAATACCACGAGGCAAAAGAAATAAACGCAAGTTAGGCGTTTTTGAGCCAAGGGAACAATCAGTAACGTAATGGAAATTGCATCAACGAAAGAGCATTTCATAATGCTTATGGAAGCGGAAGGATATAGCGTTAAATGGACGGATACACGAAAAAATATCACTTATACAACCAAAAAACCGAAAGTCCTGAAAAAATGGACTTTCGGTAAAGAATTATACGAGTGTTGTGGGTTAAGACGAAAAGATAAATTTAAAAAGTGAAAAAGTGGATTTTTATATATTGAGACCTTATTTCAACACAAATGAGCTATTTACAAGAGCAGTGTTGTATAAAAATAAAACGTCCTGGTTGTTGAATTGCACGTATTTTTCAAGTCTATGCATAGAAACGTATCTTGTATCAATAAGAGTAACTTTATCGTAAGCTTCTACAAGCAAGGGAGCAAGACTGCTACCGAAAGAATCGCGGAATATAATTAGCTCTTTACCGTTTTTGCTTTTAGGATTCTCTATTTCAACAATATTAGCCGCCCCAGATAAGAACAAATCATAGGAATCTTTACTGCCAAATTTGTCCGTTTCGTAAACCGTGGTTTCTCTTTTCCCTGTGGCACTAATTATATTTACTTTGCAAGAGGACAAGGTTTCGCTTTGTAAATAAACCATATCATCGGGTTTAAGTGGTAGTGCAGATTGTCCGTAATACACCCCATGAAAAGGATATAGTGATTTTTCAGTATATTTATCCTTAAGCATAACTCCCATTTTATTTGCTATTTCTTTTGCAACGGGTAAAATTTGTGCTTGGTTCCAATGGGAATCCGTTTGATAGTAGTCTTCCAAAGATAACAAAGGAAAAATATTTATATATTCTGCATTGCTGATATTTTCCATAAGAAGCTTTTGCATTTTTTCATAATCAATACCTGGATAAAAAGCGTTCTTGGATGCAAAATATGCTTTATCGGGAATAAGTGAAACGAAAACACGACAATCCTGCAAATACCGTTTTTGTATATCGGTAATATGACTTGACACATATCTTACAGAATCTTCATTCAGCGGCTCGGACAGCTTCACTGCACTGCCGTTTATAATAGCAATTCCATTATTATCAGTATGCCCGAAAATATAATAATGGCTTAATGCTTTAACGGTGCGAAGCTCTTCACGAAGCGCAAAATGGTCAAGCATATAAGCATCAAATTTATCATAGAAATCCTTTTCTGTAATACCCTCAGTTGGAAAATCAGCCTTTTCCCGTCTTTCACTCAAAGAGTATTTTTCTTTTGGCAGAAAAATGCTTGTAAGGGAAAAACCAATAAGAATTATTGAAAACAATATGATTGTAGCGATATTTTTAAATTTTTCTGTCATATCAAATCCCTCTAAAATCTGAAGTATAAGAACGGATTAAAAGAGCCATCTACTAAATATGCTGTTGAAACGATTATCAATACAGCAGGAATTATAGGAGCAATTATATTTTCCGATTCTGAATATGCTTTGTATTGTGTAAGTCTTTTTCTGATGTTTTTAAACACTGGAATTGAGGCGAAAATTGAGATAATAATAACAACCCCATAGCTTTTCAGATAGTATAAAGCCTCATTACCTAAAATTCCATTTGCACCTATTCCAACCATAGCCAAAAGTTGTTTTATTGAAGCGGATAATCCATTTCCATTGAAGATAACCATACTTATGGCTATTGTTGTCAAAACGTAGATATGCCCTAAAACCTTTGGAATTTTTTCCAAATAACGTTTAAGAAGAAAACGCTCTATACATTGCACAAAAGCAAAGAATACACCCCAGAGAACAAAATTCCAAGCAGCACCATGCCAAAGACCTGTTAAAAACCACACAATAAATATATTGCGTATTGTTTTAATTTTACCGCATCTGCTACCGCCCAAGGGGAAGTATAAATAGTCCCTGAACCACGTTCCAAGAGTTATATGCCAACGCCTCCAATATTCCGCAATAGTAGAAGCAACAAAGGGATAGTTAAAGTTTTGAGGAAATTTGAATCCCAACATTTTTCCTATACCTTTTGCCATATCAGAATATCCCGAAAAATCAAAATAGACTTGCAAGGTATATGAGATGACATACATCCAATGAAATAAAACCGTTTGTTCGTTTGAGGCATTAAATCTTTCCACGAGTTCTGCGAGTTGGTTTGAAAGAATAACCTTCTTTGCAAGTCCAACCGCAAAAACGCTAACGCCTTCTGCAAATGCAGAAAGACTTATTTTTCTATCATTGAGGTCTTTCTCCACATCTTCGTATCTGACAATAGGTCCTGCTATAAGCTGTGGAAATAGCGTTACATAGGTAAAAAAATTCAAAAAGCTTCTGCTTGCTTTAACTCTTCCTCTATATACGTCTAATGTGTAACTCATTGTTTGAAAGGTATAAAAGCTTATTCCAACAGGAAGTGCAATGCGAAGAAGAGGTATGGATAAACCAAATGCACTGTTTATGCTTCCAACGAAAAAGTCAAAGTATTTAAAAACACCAAGCAATGACAGGTTTACAATTATGGACGTTACAACAGAAGCCTTTTTAAACCGACCTTTGCTTATAAGCATAGAACAGCAGTAATCAACCACAGAGGAAAACAAAAGGAGTACTATGTAAAACTGCTCCGATGCAAAATAGAACGCTATACTTGATATTAATAGTACAATATTTTTGAATCTTTTAGGTGCAAACGTGTGTAAAAGAAGCACTGGCGGTAAAAAGAAATATATAAAACTTATACTTGAAAAAACCATATCATTATTTAGACAAAACTGTGCCGGTTGTTCCCATTACTTCTTTAAAAGCCTTGATGTAAGCATCTGTTTCAGCCTCGCTTGCCATAAGCGCAAGTATAATATTTCCGCTATCAATAACAATAGCTTTTTCTGCCGTAATACATCCCCAGTAGCTTTTATTCATTGAAGATGAAACTTCTGCTTTTACACTTTGCTTGTCTGCACCATCGATTAATTTGATTAAATAACAACAATATTCTATAGGACCTTCGTAGGGTTCAACACAGATTGCGCTATCAATAACAGATATATCAGATATAGAAAGGTCAAAAAGTCTTGTGCTACCCGAAGAAAATTCACGTATACATAAAGTATCTTGTCCGCTTAAATAGTCTTTGACAAAGTTTTTCATTATGCCGTTAAATGAATTAACGTTATCATTGCTTAAAATTGCTTTCAATATGTCTGAAAGCGAGCTATTGTCATTTATAGAAGGTATATCAATGCTTGAATCTGGCTCTGTTATATCAGAGCTGTCATCGGGATCAGAATCAGCAGAAGTGTTATCAGAGTTAGAAACATTCGAGCTGTTGTCTGGTTCTGAAATAACAGAATTATCATTATTGTCTGGAGAGTCAGAATTGCTATCATTTTCTGAAATCCAAGTTTGTGAATTGTTATTATCCTCGGAGCTTGAATAAATAACGGAAACATCGTCTTCTTCGGAAGTAATTACTTTCGATGTTTCGGTTGAAGTATCAGAGGTTAGGGAAGAGTTGTTTACTTCGTTTTTGTTGCAAGAAGATAAAGATATTATCAAAGCTAACGACATAATACATAAAAATTTCTTGACTTTCATAATTGAGTTCTCCTTTATTATTTTTGATATGAGTAAAAGAATGTTTTGTATCTTATACGTATTCTTAATGCAAACTTGGGACTTGAAAAAACATTTTGCATTTCAAATTTGAATTCATGACCAATCATAAACAAAACATAATGTCTCTCACCCATTATGTCAACTTTTTTTACGAGATATTTCATCGGTTTATCTACAAAAATATTTTTTGATCTCTTGTCTCAAATTTTATATTTATCAATTTATGAATAGCCAAGACAAAAAACAACAAAGTGAATTTTTGATATGCTATTGTAGTTTACACTAAAACTCAATAAATGCAAAAAATACAACATGGGGCTGTTGCATTAAGTAGCAGTTCGAAAGTAAAAAAAGTGGATACTCTTTGCCGCAAGGCATTGAGTATCCACTCGCTTTATGATATAATGGAATTGACAAAAAACCACACATAAAGCGAGGTAATTATACAGCAATGAGAGTAAGAAGTCAAGTAGTTTTACCATTGGATTTAGAAATAAAAATCAAAAAAGATGACCGTGTGTTTTTAATGCATGAAATATGTGATCAGTTGGACTATACAGCGCTGTATAAAACATATTTGAGAAAATGGAGAAAAATAGATCCGTCCGTGATATTTGAGTTGATAGTATTCGGATATATGAACGGGAAATATTCAAGCCGTGATATAGAAGATATATGCTACAACGATATACGTTTTATGTGGATATTGCAAGGAGACCCTGTTCCGGATCATACGACTATAGCAAGATTTCAAAGCAAAAAGCTTGAAGATGTTATGGAAAACCTGTTTTATCAGTTTGTGGAAAAGCTTCACGAAATGGGAGAATTAAAATTTGAAAACATCTTTGTTGACGGAACGAAAATAGAAGCTAATGCAAATAAATATACGTTTGTATGGAAAAAAGCAGTAGAGAAAAACCTGACGAAGCTAAATGTAAAAATAGAATCATTGATACCCATATTAGCAGAAAGATACTGCTTTGAAAAATATTTAACATTATCTGAAAGCTACGAGTATTTAATGCAAAAAGCAACAGCGATAGAGCTTGTATTTTCATCTGGTAAAGGTAAACACAAAACACAGCTTCAAAAAGATATAGAATTGCTCGGAGCATATTGGGAAAAGAAAATTGAATACGAAAAAAAGCTTGGAAAAATGCCAAACAGAAACAGTTATTCTAAAACTGATATAGATGCAACTTTCATGAGAATGAAAGATGATTACATGAAAAACGGGCAGTTAAAACCAGGATATAATATACAGATTGGCGTTGAAAGTGAATACATAGTGGGAGTAGGCTCATTTACTAATCCTACTGACGTTCAAACGTTAATACCATTTTTAGAGAGAATATACAACCATACACATAAACGTTTTAGTCAAGTAATAGCTGATGCGGGATACGAAAGCATAGAAAACTATTTGTATCTATACGAAAACAAACAGAGGTGTTTTATCAAACCTACAAATTACGAGATAGGAAAAACAAGAAAATACAAAAACGATAAATTCTTTGTGGAACATCTAACCTATGACAAGGAGAAAGATGAATATATTTGTCCGCATGGTGATAAATTGTTTTTAAGTGGGATTGGTCATAGAAAAACAGCAAACGGATATGAAACGAGAACAAAATACTACCGAAACGAAAGTTGTGGTAGTTGCCCACACTTTGGAAAGTGTCATAGTTCTAAAAAGGGCTTCAGAACGATTAAGATTACAGAAAACTTCAATGAATTTAGAAAAAAAGCCTATGAGAACATAACATCGGAAGAAGGAATATTACTCAGAGTTAATCGTTCAATACAAGTTGAGGGTGCTTTTGGCGTTTTAAAGCAAGATTACGGTTTTAGAAGATTTTTAATGCGAGGAAAGAAAAATATTGAAACTCAATTTTTTCTTCTTGCTTTTGCGTTTAACGTGAATAAGTTGTATAACAAGAAAAAAGCAGGTAGAATTGGTATAGATTTGTTCCAACTTGAAGCATCGTAGACCTTTTTAAAATCGAATATTTAGCCTTAAAAAAGAGGTTTTTACACCTCTCTTTTCGTTATGCAATTTTTATCCTCTTTTGGAGGATTTTTTTGTTTTTTCCGTCATTTTTTCTCCAGCAAACTAAAAAGCTGTTGCAAATGCGAATTTTTTTCGCACTTGCAACAGCCCC
>JAZOCZ010000051.1:0-4768 GCA_045596755.1 Eubacteriales bacterium
AAGTAATTCATCTGCTCTCTGTAAGCATCTTCGAATTGCTTATATTCGCTCATATTTTCGACGCTCATCGTTTTCTTGCCGAGCTGAACGCCCTTGTCCATACCCGAGGAGAAAACAAGCTTCTTTATGGCGAACATTGCATCTGTTACGTTTGCAATTCCGAATCCTTGAGGGCCTGTAAAGTTATATATCGCTCCGCCTTCCTGCAAGCTCTTACCTCTTTTGATACAGTCGTTAACCATACAGGATTGGAAGGGAAGGGGACATCTTTCGGCATGAGCCAGGTCGATGGCGTTGTCCGCATGAACCATAAGCTCTATAAAGTAATTCATTTGCGCTCTATAAGCATCCTCGAATTGCTTATATTCGGTCATGCTTTCAACAGGCATCGTCTTTTTACCGAGCTGAACGCCTTTGTCCATACCCGATGAAAATACAAGCTCTAAAGGACGGCACATATTGAAGAATGCCGCATCGTGCCAACCGTCTGTTTTTGCCGCCTTTTGCGGTTCAACGCAACCTATGATGTTATAATCTCTTGCATCTTCGAGAGTGAGTCCTCTACTTTGCAAAGAAGGAATAATAACTTCATCGTTGTAGTATGCAGGGAAGCCTATACCCGTTCTCGTAAGCTCGCCTGCGCGAATCAAAAATTCGTGTGGCGTTCCGTTCCAAACTCTCACGGAGAAGGAAGGCTGTGGAAGGAAAACGTGTTCCGTGGCGGTTATAGCCATGAATGAAAGGTCATTGGTTGCATCCTTGCCGTTTTTATCCTGACCGCCAACTATAAGATTCTGGAACAAACTGTATCCTGCAAAACCTTCTGCGGAAGCCGCATCGCGAACCTTGTTGAGATCGTTGAGCTTAACCCAGATACAATCCATAAGTTCTTGGGCGAACTCTCTTGTTATAATACCGCTTTCAAGGTCTTTCTTATAATAAGGATACATATATTGGTCGAATCTGCCGGGGGAAATTGAATGTCCGCTTGATTCAACCTGCAAAAGCATCTGAATAAACCAGAAGGATTGACAAGCCTCGTAGAAACTTTCCGCACCTTTTTTGGGAACTCTGCGACAGTTTGCGCTTATTTCTTCGAGTTCTCTCTTGCGTTTTATATCTTGGGCGGATTTTGCCATATATTGCGCAAGGTTTGCATATCTTTCCGCGAACTGAATAACGGCTTCGCAACTCATTATAACCGCATCAAGAAAATGCTTGCGTTTTGAATAGTCCGCATCCCCAAAGGAGATTTTTGAAAGCTCGTCCTTTGCTTCTTTTATAATGCCCTCGTATCCAACAGCGAGGACTTTGGGATAATCAACGGTAACGTGTCCTATTCCGTTATAGAAATAGTTACCCGGGGTAAACATACCATGGTCAATAGCGGATTTTGCTTCGTCGGACATATAAGACGTTGCGAGTTCGCTTGTTGTTCTGCCCTTCCAATATTTATATACTTCCGAAAGAGTTGACTTCGTTGCTTCCGAAATAAAGAATGGGTCGGCAACGCGGGTTTCAACCGTGTCAAATTCGTTTTCAAGCCAATCGAAAGAATATTCGGGGAACACTTGACAACCGCGGGGCGTTCTCGTGGCTGAACCGACTATAAGTTCATTATCACGAATCACTATGGGAAGATGCTTCAATATATGTGAAAACGCCTTCGCACGTCTTGTGATAATAGGCTCGCCTTCCGTGCTTTTATATGACTCCGTAAGAAGCACGGCACGTTCTGCTTCGATTTGAGGCATATTGCCGTACAGCGCATCAACAAGTTTTTCAATTCTCGGAGATTTTTCAATGGGTTCTGTGTAGAACTTCATATTGGTCACCTATGTAATTTTTATTGTTGTTTTACATTTTGTTTTTCTGTCTTTTTACGCCGAATCCATAGAACGTTGAAGTCTGAAAATGCATAAAAACAGAAATTCATCCAATTTAACATTTTTCTTTGTCCATATTGTACCACTTTTATTTTGATTTGTCAATAGCTTTTTCTTTGTTTTTTTGGTATTTTTTTGTTTTGTGATTGATTTCACCCGAATTTTTTATAAATAAATAGTTAAAATTTATTTTTTCAGGGGAATGAATTTGGTTTTATGTTGTTTTTGACAAAAACTATGTGGGAATAAGTCCGATTTGCAAATATATATTCATATGAAAAAAGTTATCATTTATCAGGAGAGAAAGGTATAGTTATTGAAATGAAGTCTTAAATCAATATACCGAGATATTGAATCAGTAGGTTGATGAAAAAACCGATACCAAAATCAAAAAGAAATTGGTATCGGTTTTGTTTTAAAATAATCGAAAATATGTTGTTTTGTAGTATTTTTTGTTTTCCTTTTTCTTGCTTTTGCTATCCGCATTCTTTATGCTGATATCCAGTATTTTTTTGGAATATAGCAACAAACCATTGTAAGACTTGAACGTTCTGCTATAACTTCTCTTACAACGTCTACGTAGGGGGTGGGGTTATAATTGGTTTTACTTGAGATAGTTCCTCCACCCGTTATATTTCCAAACATTTCACCCCAACCACCAAAGTAATTCAGATATTCCTGAAAATCATTGTAATGGTTGTATGTATAGAAAAGGTGAAGCTCACCAAATTCATAAACTCCGTCGTTGTCAAGGTCGCATTTTCCGTAAACTATTCTTGCAGCACCACGTGTGATTTTTTGCCCGTCGTTATAGAGTTTGGCGGGATATTTAGGGTCGCAATCCGTTCCCGTTGTTCCGATATCAAGCTCGTAATACTGCAAATCTCCACCGCATCCGCTTATGTTGGGAAGTTTTGGTTCATAAGGGTATTTATACGTGTTTCCCGAAAATTTAGTATGGTTAACTCGCAGATGTTCGCCCCATATGCTGTTGTATGGCTTGGTGTTTTTGCTTGCTGTATAGTTGGCGGGAATATCTCCGAAGGCGTATATATAAGCCGCAACTTCCTCAAGAGTAATGTAACCGCCTCCACGATAAACTCTGAATACCTCTTTACCGTATGCATCAACAACTGCATAAGTGTTTTCGTCGATGAAATTCAAGTTTGAGTTCAATATGTATTTGCCGTCTTTCATAGGACGGTATTCCGAAATGTAAGGTGATTGTTCGGGCACGGTGTCATATCCTGAAAGAATACCTTTTTTGGAGCGTTCAAGTGCTTCATCATAACTTTTTGCAAGATTGTCATTTGGAGCTTCGGTTGATTCTTCTTCACTCGATTCTTCCGCACTCGAATCATCTTCGCTCGATTCTTCTACGCTTGAATCGTCTTCACTTAATTCTTCTATGCTTGAGTTATCTTCGCTTGAATCGTCAATACTTGATTCTACGGAACTCGGTTCTTCACTTGAATCATCTGTGCTTTGTTCATTATCAAAGGACTCATCATAAACCGATTCTTCTTCACTTGAATCATACTCGCTGGATTCTGCATCAGATGATTCCACGTTTACCGTTGTTTCGTTGTCCTTACTTGCGTTCTGTTCATTCGTTTTGTTTGGAGTGCATCCTGCAAGTAATCCCAGAATCAGTAAAATACTTATAATTGCCAAAAATTTGTTTTTCATATCTCTTCCTCGTCACTTTGTGAGTGTATTATACATGTTTTTTTATCTTTTGTCAATGAATATTATAATTTGTTATAAAAAATGATACCTACCGTTTTGATAGGTATCATTTTTGCTATTTGTTTGTAAAAAACGTTATGCGTACAGATCAAAAGTACCGAGGAAGTGTGATTTAATTCTGATATAGTCCGTGGTATCGATTTTTCCGTTTTTGTCAATATCGGAAGCGTTTTGATAAACACCGCTTACAGAAGTTGTTCCAAGGAAGATTTGTTTTATCAACAGATAGTCCGTGGAGTCAACTTCACCGTTTCCGTCTACGTCGCCTAGAATTACGACAGTGAGAGAATCTGTAACAACACCATCTTTTACTCTGCATACACGGTAGCCTGTGCCAACTTTTGCATTGTTGGAAACCATTTCTCCGTTGGCGTTGTATATAACGAGTTCATTGGAATAGAAAGCTGAAAGTAATGCTGAAACTGTTGTATCCTCGCTTACGCCTGTGAGTGTGTCGTTGTCGATCTTATAATCTGTATTTTTAAGTACAAATGAGGGTTCAACGTATTCTTTCCACGTGTGGTTCGCGGTAAGCATCATGTTTTTCCCGTTTATTTCGAGACCGTCAGCACCATCGGCAGGATATCTGTTTGAGGTGGCGTACTTGCTTTGGGTAAATATTACTTTACCGTATGCAAGAACTCCATCAAGATCCAGTTTGTAGTATCCTGATGATGGGTCGAGCGTCATGAGAACGCCAGGCCATTCAGCGTTTTCTGCGGAAGCGTAGTAAACGTATGCATAAACGTTCGACCAATTATAAGAAGAATTGTCAAAGTAAATTGTAGCAGAACCCGTAGGTACGGGAACGTATTCCTTCCACGTGTGGTTCGCGGTAAGAATCATATCTTTTCCGTTTATTTCAAGACCTTCAGCACCGTCGGCAGGATATCTGTTTATGGTTGTGTACTTGCTTTGGGTAAATATTACTTTGCCGTATGCAAGAACTCCATTGAGATCCAGCTTGTAGTATCCTGTGGACGAATCAAGAGTCATGAGAACGCCAGGCCATTCAGCGTTTTCTGCGGAAGCGTAGTAAACGTATGCATAATCGTTTGACCAATTATAAGAAGAATTGTCAAAGTAAATTGTAGCAGAACCCGTAGGTACGGGAACGTATTCTTTCCATGTGT
>JAZOCZ010000052.1:0-5728 GCA_045596755.1 Eubacteriales bacterium
CAAAAACGATAACTGAAAAAATAAAATTATCCGAAAACTGTCCTACAAACGTTGAAACGTATGAACGGACCGCATAAGCCGTTTTACCGTCGGGATTCTTTCTGAAGCATTTGCCTATCATCCAGTTCAGTCTGTTGTTTATAACAGCCGACAAAAGAAACGCTACGGTGCTTCCAAAGAGAATAAACCACGTTCCACCAAAAATTCCGTCAAAGGCACTATAATCGTTCGCATTAGAAGGAATTGAACTTGCAACGAAGAATATAAGGCAACAAAGCAGATTTATTCCAGCCGCAAGAACGGAAATTCTGTTTGATGCCTTCGGTCCGAAATGCTTCGTTATTATATCCATGCACATAAAAGAGAGCCATGATATCAGAATTCCACCGTCAATGGCGATCCAAGGAAGCTGAACAAGAGTTTTATTCGCAAGCAAATTCATACATATAACACTTACCACAAACAAAGTCACAACCGTTGCAGGAATTGACCTTAACAATATTTTAGTTTCTTCTATCTCTTTTTTCAGAGTTTCTTTGAATTTCATAAATCCGTCCATATTACAATTTCTTACTGATTTAATTATACCAAAGAAAAACTTTATGTCAAGTGTTGATAAAATAATTTTCACTTTGGCAAAAATTACACAAAACGTCAAAAATAAACAAAATTTTATTTGCATTTTCTATCAAAATAACGAAAAAATAAGTATTGACAATAAAATATATTTGTGATACAATTTGTATCAAAGTTTAATGATAGAGGCGCGGTCAGCCAAGAGTAGCGTACCGTAGAGCAAACGCATGCTTTACCATCGGTATAACCAAAGGGGCTTCCGCCGAAGAACAGACATAGCGTGAAATCTGTTCTGGGCAAAGGGATAATATCTCTTTGACTGTCGTTTTTAACGGAGAGCTATCTTAACACATAAATACAGTCACCTCAGGCGACTGTGTTATGGGTATTCAAAGCAGGATAGCTAACGCTGTTCCTGTTTTTTTTTCGTTTTCCGTAAAAAATACAAACAATTCAATAAGGTCAGATTTAAAACAATCTTAGATAAATCAGAAAAGGAAACAAGCCATGAAAAGAGAAAAACCCTTATTCCAAGGTGCAGCAACTGCAATTATAACTCCTCTTAACGAAAGAGGCGTTGACTACAAACAATTCGAAAGACTTATAACCTGGCAGATCGATTCGGGAATCGACGCCATAGTAGTTTGTGGAACAACAGGCGAAGGATCAACCCTCACTGACGCAGAACATAAAAAAGCAATAGAATTCGTTGTAAAAACAGCAAATGGTGCTGTTCCTGTTATCGCAGGAACAGGTTCAAACGAAACAGTTTATGCCATAGAACTTACGGAATTCTCAACGAAAGTCGGAGCAGACGGTGTTCTCGTTGTTACACCTTATTATAACAAGGCAACTCAAAACGGATTAGTTTTGACCTATAACCTTATTGCTGACCATAGCGGAGTTCCCGTTGTCCTCTACAACGTTCCTTCAAGAACGGGTGTTAATATCGAGCCTTCAACGTATGTAAGACTTGCAGAACATCCAATGATAACGGGTATAAAGGAAGCAAACGGAAACCTTTCCAAAATTGTTGAAACATTCTCCCTTGTTGGAGATAAACTCGATATATATTCTGGTAACGACGATCAAATAGTTCCCGTTCTTTCCCTTGGAGGACAAGGAGTTATTTCCGTTCTTTCCAACCTTTTGCCGAAAGAAACGTCACAAATGTGCAAATTATACATGAGTGGCAACGTAAAAGAAGCAGCAAAAATGCAATGCGATTATTTCTCCCTTATCAACGCACTTTTCTGCGAAGTTAACCCTATCCCCGTAAAAGCGGCAATGTCACTTATGGGCTATTGTGAAAACTATCTCAGACTCCCTCTCACACCTATGGAAGAACATAATTTTGCAAAACTCAAATCCATAATGGAAAGTCACGGAATTATTTAAAGAGGTCAAATTATGAGAATAATTATAAACGGTGCTTTAGGTCGTATGGGCAAGGTTCTTCTTGAAGCCATTGAAGAAAGCTCTCACAGCGTTTGTGCTCTTGTTGACAGAGCATATACGGAAAAGACAGATTTGTGTTTCCCTTCCCTTTCGGATTTTTCGGGAGATGCAGACGTTATAATAGATTTTTCAAACCATCTCGCAACCAAAGAGGTTACGGAATACTCAGCTTCAAGAAATATCCCTCTCGTTGTTGCTTCAACGGGACAGACGGAAGAAGAACTTCAAATGATAAAAGACGCATCAAAGACAATTGCCGTTTTCAAAAGTGCAAATATGTCCGTTGGAGTTGCGTTTCTTGCAGAGATTTCCCGTATTGCCGCTGCATTATTCAACAATTCCGATATTGAAATTATAGAAAAGCATCACAATAAAAAAGCTGATGCACCAAGCGGTACTGCCCTTCTCATTGCGGACAAAATCAAAGACGTTCGTCCCGAACTCGAATACAATATGGGTAGAAGCGGATACGGTGTCAGACAGAAAAACGAACTTGGAATCCACGCCATAAGAGCAGGAAACATTGTAGGCGAGCATGAGGTTATTGTAAATACGGGTTCACAGCAGATTTCACTTAAACACGAAGCCTTTGACAGACGTGTATTTGCCGACGGTGCTTTGAGCGCCGCAGAGTTTATCAAAGAAAAACCCGCGGGATTATACAGCATGTCCGACCTTGTGAATATATAAGGAGTTCTCTATGAAAAAAATAAAAGTCGCAATAGCGGGATACGGTAATTTGGGAAAAGGGGTTGAAAGTGCAATAAAGCAAAATCCCGATATGGAACTTGTTGCCGTTGTTTCAAGACGTGAAGGCTTGAAAATAAATACAGAAGGTGTAAAAACCGTATTGTACGATGATGTTTTATCACTTAAAGGTAAAATTGACGTCATGATAATTTGTGGCGGAAGTGCTACGGATCTTCCCGAAATGACCCCGTTTTTAGCAAAACATTTCAACGTTGTTGACAGTTTTGACAACCATGCAAATATACCGACTCACAAAAAGAACGTAAACACACCCGCAAAAGAGGGCGAAAACGTTGCGGTTATCTCCGTCGGTTGGGATCCGGGGCTTTTTTCTGTAAGCAGACTTTATGCAGAATCCGCATTACCCGAAGGCGAAAGTTACACTTTTTGGGGAAAAGGCGTAAGTCAGGGACATTCCGATGCAATAAGAAGAATCGAGGGCGTTCTCAATGCGAAACAATATACGATTCCAAGGGAAGAAGCACTTTCCAAAGTGAGAAACGGAGAAATGCCCAAACTTGAAACAAGGGATAAGCATCTCCGCGAGTGTTTTGTCGTAGCAAGAGAAGGAGCAGACAAAGACAAAATCCGCGAAACCATCGTCACAATGCCGAACTATTTTGCTGATTATATCACAACCGTTGAATTTATAACGGAAGAAGAATTCAGAAAGAATCACAGCGGTATCCCGCACGGTGGTTCCGTTATCAGAACAGGAAAAACAGGTAACAGTAACGTTTGCAACGTAGAATTTTCCCTCAAACTTGATTCAAACCCCGAATTTACGGGAAGTGTTCTCGTTTCTTTCGCGAGAGCGGCTTGCAGAATGCAAAGCGAAGGGCTTTCCGGATGCTTCACTATTTTTGATATTCCCCCTGTATATCTTTCTCGAAAAACTCCCGACGAATTGTACGCCACAATGCTTTAATATCAATTATATAATCATAGCCTTGCTTTGCAGGGCTTTGTTTATTTAATAAATACTTTTTACCCACTGTGTTTTTAGATTTTCAGCCCTCAGCCATTTTGTTAATATTTTCTCTAAAATTATGTGAAAAGGGGTTGATTTTTTCATTGTATTAGTATATAATGTTGTAAGGTATAAAAATGTGTGTTTTTGTCGATAAAACAAAGAATTTTAAATTACTTGGAAAAATTTGCAAAAAAACTTTTTTCAATTGACAATTACTGCAAAAGGTGTTATTATATAATATGTAGTGTATTTATACATATACACCTTTGAGAACTCTAAAAAAGATGGTGTTTAAACGTGGATACAATTAAAATTTCTCCTGAAGAACTTGAAAGATTACAGTCCACAAAAGAATATTACATAGAGAGCGAAATTCCCGCAGGCGGAAAAGCATATGTCTTATCAAAAAGAATTTTTGATATTGTTCTTTCCGTCATAGCTTTGATACTAGTTCTTCCCTTTGCATTGATTCTTTCTATCGTTATTTGCATTGATTCCAAGGGAGGTCCTTTATACTTTCAGGACAGGCTTGGAAAGGATGGAAAAACCTTCCGTCTTGTAAAATTCAGAACAATGGTTTCAAATGCGGAATCGGAAGGTGCAAAGTGGGCACAGGAAGATGACCCCAGATGTACAAAAATCGGGAGAATTCTCAGAAAATGCAGAATCGATGAAGTGCCGCAGCTTATCAATATACTTGCAGGGGATATGAGCTTTGTAGGTCCACGTCCCGAAAGAGAAATTTTCTACGATCAGTTTGAAACTTATATACATGGTTTTAGAAACAGACTTTCCGTTATCCCTGGGCTTACGGGTCTTGCGCAGACAAGCGGTGGATACGACCTTATGCCTGAAGAAAAAATTATTTACGATATGGAATATATAAAAACGCGTTCCTTCTTGCTTGATTTAAAGTTAATGTTCCGTACTGTAAAACTTATATTTACTCATGAAGGAGCAAGATAATGCCTTTAGTTTCTGTTATAATACCAGCGTATAATGCAGAAAAATATCTTTCAGAAACAGTTTCGTCCGTTTTGAAACAGACGGAAAAGGATTTGGAAATCCTTATAATAGACGATTGCTCGAAGGATAATACCAAAACTTTGGCATATGAGCTGGCAAAAGATGACAGCCGTATAACCGTTGTTGAGAACGAAACAAATATGGGAGTAGCAAAAACAAGAAACAAAGGTTTTTCCATAGCACGCGGAAAATACGTTGCCCTTCTTGATTCCGACGACGTATGGCTTGAGGACAAGCTTGAACGTCAGATAAAATCAGCCAAAGAAAAAAAGGCTGATTTAGTTTATTGTTCCTATTCGATGATCGATGAAAAAGGTGAAAAGGTTTGTGAGGATTTCATCGTTCCCGAAGTTGTCACGTATGAAAGTATGCTTTTGCAAAACTTCATCGGTTGTTCAACGGTTTTACTGACGAAAGAGACTGTGGATAAGTTCCCGTTTCCGACAGATATGTATCACGAAGATTTCGCCCTGTGGCTTGATATATTGAAAAGCGGGAAAAAAGCCGTCGGAAACGTAGAAGTTTTGTCAAAGTACAGACTTCTTCGGAATTCCCGTTCCGCAGGAAAATTAAAATGTGCCAAACACCGCTTTATGATATACAGAAAGCATTTACATATTCCTTTGTTAAAAAGCCTGTGGCTTATGTGTAATTATGCTTTTTCAGGATTCAGAAAATACAAGAAAGTCTAATTTCCGTTTTCAGCGGATTTATGCGGGAGTTTTATGAAAATACTTATTCTCTGTGGTGTATTTGCCAAAGAAAACGAAGAAGAAATAATAAAAAACGCAAAGGCTCCCGTTGAGTTCTCCGCAAATTTGTTTCAGGAACGGCTTATTTATGGATTCAATGCATTGGAAAATGCAGAAATTTCTGTTTTATCTGCACCGTTTATAGGTGCTTATCCTACGGTAAGCAAAATTATAAACTTTAAAAAATTTAAAG
>JAZOCZ010000053.1:0-2446 GCA_045596755.1 Eubacteriales bacterium
GCCTTGAATGCGCCGATAAACCCCGTTATTATAAGATAGGAAAGAGTTGAAGATATAGAAGGAAGGGTTATTTTCATAAAAACGCGGAATTTTGGCGTTGCATCAACCTTTGCGGCTTCGTAGTATTCCTTGTTTACAGAAGCGAGGGCAGTTGTCAGAACGAGAATTTTAAAAGGCAAAACCGTCCACACAGTATAAATGCAAAGAGTAAGCATTTTTGCGAAATAAGGGCCTTCAATAAAATCAACGGGAGATATTCCAAAAATCCCCAAAAATGAGTTTACAAGTCCCACAGAATATTCGCTCTTTTGGAAAAGAATCATAAATACGAGTCCTACCGCTAACGTATTCGTTACGTAAGGGAGAAAATATATAGTCTGAAAAAGGTTTCGAATCCTCTTGACAGATGACAGAGCAACAGAGATTGCGAGAGCAAGAAGGGTTGAAGCAGGTACGGTTATAAACACAAGTATAAGAGTGTTTTTCAACGCCTGCAAAAAATATGGGTCACGCAACACGTAGGAATAATTGTAAATCCCCACCCCGAAATGAGTCTGTGACGCAGAATTATACCCTTCCTCAAACGAGTAAATAAACACGTCTATAAGAGGATAAACCATAAAAACACCAAGGAACAAAAAAGCAGGTAATAAATAAAGCCAGCCTTTTAAATCATTCTTTTTCATATACTTCTCCAAAATAGGCTAAAAACTAACATTTTCCCAAATTATAACACATATAAAGGCTTTCTGTCAAGAATAAAAGGGAGCTTTTTTCGCTCCCTTATATTAAACCATACTCTTTTAATAGCTTTTCCATTCCGTCCCCTTCGTATTCCGTAAGCGGAAGTCTTAAATCTCCACCGCACATTCCTAAAAGTTCTGCGCATTTTTTCACAGGAACGGGATTAACCACAGAGAAAAGTCCGTCCATAAATTTCAAATAATGCAAAAACAGCTTTGCAGCTTCTTCTTTTTCTCCCTCGGTATACAGCGTATATATTTCTCTCATCACAGACGGGATAATATTTGAAGCAACGGAAATACAGCCGTCACCGCCCAGCGACAAAAAAGGTAAAAGCAAATTATCGTTTCCCGAATAAATGCTTACCTTTTCTCCGCACAATGCAAAGGTTCTCGCCGCTTCCGCCATATCGTTTTTTGCCTCTTTGATTCCGCATATAACCCCTTCATCACAAAGCTTTCCGTACATCTCAGGCGTAATACTGACTCCAGTTCTCGTTGGAACGTTATATGCGATTACCTTGCCTTCAGATACGTTTGCAAGACCGCTATAATACTGTAGAATTCCTTTTTCCGTTCCTTTATTATAATAAGGGGTTACGGCAAGAAGTCCGTCCGCTCCTTCTTTTGATGCAAATTCTGCTAAATGCTTTGCCTTCTGATAATCATTACTTCCCACACCTGCAATAAGGGGAACTCTGCCTGCGGTTATCTTTATTGCAAATTTAATAACCCCCTCCTGCTCCGCTATTGAAAGGGTTGAAGCTTCACCCGTAGTTCCGCAAGCTATTATAGCATCAACGCCTGAAAAAATCTGTAGCTCAATAAGGTTGGCAAGTGAAACGTAATCCACCTTACCTTCACGAAAGGGTGTTATCAATGCTGTTCCGATACCTTTAAAAATAGTTTTTTTCACAAAACACTATACTCCTTTATTATTTACTCACCGAAAAATCACTTCAAAAAAGCCTCGCTTTTTGCTATTGCTTTTTTAAAGGTTTTGCTATATAATACTTTCGGCACATTATTATTGTATTTTGTGTTTGCCAATATTGCTATTACTTTTTATATATAGGAACGGTTTATTTTATGGACTTTACAAAGCTTTCAACCTACGATTATTTTTTACCCGAGGAGCTTATCGCTCAATCACCTGCAGAAAAAAGAGATAACTCTCGATTGCTCGTTATAAACAAAGAAACGGGAAATCGTGAGCATAAGCATTTTTTCGATATTCTCGATTATCTCAAAGAGGGAGATTGTCTTGTTATAAACAACACAAAGGTTATCCCCGCAAGAATTTTCGGAAAGAACCCCCAAAGAGCAGGAGATATTGAAACAGTGCTTCTGTCAAGGGAAAAGGTTTCGGGAAACGTATGGCAATGTCTCGTCAAGCCTGGCAAAAAGGCAAGAATCGGAGACGTTATTGAATATCCCGAAGGTCTTTCGGGAAAGGTATTGAACGTTATCGAAGATGGCGTTCGCCTTATAGAATTTAATATGGATACGGAATTTTATTCCGTCCTTGATAAAATAGGAGCTATGCCCCTTCCCCCATACATTACGAAAAAATTGGAAGACAAAGAACGTTACCAAACGGTTTACGCCCTTCATAAAGGCTCTGCCGCCGCACCAACGGCGGGACTCCACTTCACAAACGAGCTTCTCGCAAGGATAAAAGAAAAAGGCGTTGAGGTTGTTGA
>JAZOCZ010000054.1:0-16323 GCA_045596755.1 Eubacteriales bacterium
ATCAGTATTCCCGAAGGCGAAACGTTGATGGGAACATCAGGAATCAGCGGTGGGGCATCATTGGAAAGTCTTTACGGTCTTGGGGGTGAATACACTTTATCTCTTAACAAGCCCGCTTCCGAATCGTCTGCCGATATCAGCGAACTTGTGAGTTCGGGTGATACAGAACAGTCAAATGAGGTAAGTGAATCCTCAAGCGATTCTTCAGTTCCTTCGACTTCGGGTGAAGAAGTTTCTTCGACAATTTCCAACGTTTCATCGGAAGAGACTTCAAAAGAAGATTCGATGTCTTCTGCTTCTTCCGAAACAGAATCAAGAGATGATTCCAATGATGAGAAAAAAGGAGTTGATATTATTCTTTTACTCGTTATTGCTTGCGTTGGCGTTTCAGCTATTGCTGTTGGCGTGTACGTAATTAAAAACAAAAAGGATGATATGAATCCTGTTAATCCGGGTTAACTAATTAAGATAAGATAATAAAAATGCTTTTCCCAAAAATCGGGAAAAGCATTTTTTGTATGTGTTTAACTTTTTTAGTTTAAGTTGCTATTAGTAGTAGAAGTTGTTATTCAACTTCAAATTCTACGATTTCGCCTGTGAAAGCATTTACGGAACATTCATATTCTTTTCCGTTGCAGGTGAATTCAATTTCGTATTCAGCCTTACCTTTTTCTTTTTCAAGTTTTGCTTTGGTGAATATTACGTTTTCCGCTGTAAGTCCTGCTTTTTCAAGAACTGCTTCTTTCGCTTTTTCAATGCCTATGAATAATTCGAAGTGAGGTCCTTTGTCGGTGTTTGGCTTTTGCCCTGCATTTCCTTGATTTCCAGGGGCTTCGGGACGTTCAGGATTTTCGGGATTTTCAGGACGTTCGGGGTTAGGACGTTCAGGATTTTCGGGATTTTCAGGACGTTCGGGGTTAGGACATTCAGGATTTTCGGGATTTTCAGGACGTTCGGGGTTAGGACATTCAGGATTTTCGGGATTTTCAGGACGTTCGGGGTTAGGACATTCAGGATTTCCAGGGTTTTCGGGGTGTTCGGGGTGTTCGGGGTTATTTGGAAATTCGGGATTCATTTCGTTGCCATTTTCTTTGCCTTCATCGGGGATGAAATCAGGTTTCTGATGTTGATTACCATTTGAGTTGCCGTTTGCATTACCGTTTTGGTTTCCTTCGTGGTTATTTGGTTTTTCTTCATCTTTAAACCCATTGTTCTTTATATCATCGGAAGAAAATTCGATGATTTCACCGCTTTCCGCGTTGATTTCATATTCGAATTCTTTGTCTGTTGTAAAGAATTTGATTTCGTAAACGAAAATGCCGTCTTCCTTGTCGAGTTTGATTTTTTTGAATTTTATATTTTCTTCGGTAAGTCCTGAATGATTAACCGCTATTTTCTTGGCTTCTTCAACGGAAATTACATTTTTTTCTTCTTCGGAGGTGAAAATTGAGGTGTTTTTGGACTTGGACTCTAAAATTTTACCGTTTTCTGCATTTATTTCGTATTCATATTTTTTGCTTTCGGTTCTGAATTTCAATTCGTATTCAAAAATTCCGTCTTCTTTATCAAGTTTTGCTTTTGTAAAAGTTGCATCTTCTGCAATCACTCCCGCGTGTGTAAGGGCGATTTCTTTCGCTTCTTCAACCGTTATTGCATTTTCGGGAAGCAATACGTTTTCGGGTTTTTCGAAGCCAACAACTTTGCCGTTCTTGGAATGAATTTTATATTCGTATTCTTTGCCCTCGGAATAAAATTCAACGTCGTATACGAATTTTCCACCGTGGAATTTGAATTTCGTTTTTACCGCATCAACCTTTTCAGCATCGATTCCAGCCGCGGCAAATGCGTTTTCTTTGGCTGATTTTTCACCAATAGCGGCATTTTCAGCAATGGCGTACGCGGAGAAAATTGAAGTTGTGCCGAGAATCGCAATGGCGAGGGCGGAAACGCTTATGGTCATCACCGCTTTTTTTGGTGTTGAGAAAAGTTTTTTTATCTCAAATCTTTTTTTAGTTTCTTTCATGGGATTTACTCCTTTCGGTTTAATCATTTTCGAATTCAGGAAAAAGGTGAAGGTTTTTCCTTTGTGACTTCAGTATACATTCCGAAAATTAAAATAACCTTAATGAAAAAAATCATTTTGATTTTTCAACTTTCCTTGCAGGAATACCTACGTAAACACTTCCTTCTTCTGTAATTGAGCGGTTTACAACGGTATTTGCCCCAATTTTAACGTTGTCAGCAACGGTAACACCGCCTATGATTACAGCGCCTACACCTATGTCAACGTTATTTCCAAGAACAGGTGCATCTTGTGTGCTTCCGTTGTTTCCAAGGCAGTTTGAACCATGCAACATGCAAAAATCACCTGCTTTGACGTTACTATTGACTATAATGCTTCCGCCATGGGATATGGTCAAGCCTTTTCCGAAGCAGTTGGGACCGATTTCAATTCCTAATCTCATTCCGAGACGGTTTTTCTTTCTTTCATAATAAAGCCCTAAAAGCCCTTTTATCTTGCTTCCGTTTGCTGTATTTATGTAATATTCCTGTTTCCTGAGATATATAGTAAACTTTTTCAGCTCGTAGGTGGGATAATTTGCAAGCCTTTCAATGAGCTTGGTTTTAAATCCTGATGTTTTCATCCAGCCGTTATCTGCTTCAATATATTCCTTTAAGTCCTTTTTAGATTTAATCATATCTTTCTCCATTTTGTTTAAATTACAAAAGTAAACGTACTTCCTTTGCCAAGGATGCTTTCCACGGTTATATCTCCACCATGCAGGTGGGCAATTTCAAGCGATAACGCAAGTCCAAGTCCCGTACCCGCTTTGTTTCTTGACTTATCTGCACGATAAAATCTGTCGAAAACCTTTGGTAATTCATTTTCTGAAATACCGATGCCATCGTCAGAAACGGAAAGAAGAATTTTTTTCTCCTGTTTTTTGAGAGTGACCTGGATTTTTCCATTTTCCTTTCCGTATTTGTATGCGTTTACAATGAGATTTGAGGCGAGTCGTTCTAAAAGTTCTTTTTCACCGTTTATATGAATGTTTTCTTCGATTTCGGTATGAAGCGTTATGTTTTTATCTTCAATCAAAGCCAAATCATCGCAAAGTTTTGATACGCAGGATGAAAAATCAAAATCGGAAAATTCATAAGTCCCCTTTTTATGCTCAAATCTTGAAAGCGTAAGCATATCGTTTATAAGAGATGACATTTTTTTGCTTTGTCTTGAGATAACCTCAAGGGATTCTATATATTCTTCCGTTTCTCTTGGGGATTCAAGGGTGTATTCACATTGGGCTGATATGACGGCAACAGGCGTTCTCAGCTCGTGTGACGCGTCGGATGTGAACCGTTTCTCCGCTTCAAAGGCTTTGTCAAGTCTGTCAACCATTTTATCAAAATGATTTGCCAACGTTTTGAATTCGTCTTTGCCTTCCCCTAAATTGATTCGTCGTTTGAGGTTTTTGCTGTTTCCTATCTGAATCGCCGCTTGAGTTATTTTCTTTACGGGATAGAGTATTCTTTCAGCGATTATTATTCCGATAATAGCACTTATGACAACAATTATACAAAGGATTAAAAAAGCAAGATTTGAAGTTTTTTTAAGATCTGATAATGCTTCTTCTTCAGGAACCGTTCCTCTGAGCCAAAGTCCTTCAATCCCTATTCCTTCAAGACGTCTGTCGAAAACGTAATGCTTTTCCCCGTTTACGGTTATTGTTTGTAAAATTGAATTGGAAAACCCTTTTTTTCCAAGGGGTTCTCCCAAGGGGTTTTCACCGTAAATAAGATTTCCGCTTTTATCGTAAAGACCGATGGTTATTCCGTCTATGGTGTTGAGAAAATCGTCGTCAATTTCCAGAAACCCGCCTGCGTATTCGATATATTGGTTGTACAAATCCGTTTCTTCACCGCTTAAGATGAAATAATACTCTATTTCGTCAACGCTTTTTTCAACGGTCTGTGATAAATTTTTTTTCAGATTTTCTTTCAGGAATGAACTTGAAAGTGAGTATATGATAAGAAAAGCGAGGGAAAATACTATGACGAGAATTGATATAAACCAAAAGATTATTTTGTTTTTTACCGTCATATGAAGCTCTCCTATAACTTTTATGGATTTTCTCTTATAACGTACCCGATGCCTCTTATGGTATGGATAAGTTTTTTGTCAAATCCGTCGTCTATTTTCTTTCTTAAATACCTTATATACACTTCAACTATATTTGACCCACCTTCGTAATCAAAACTCCACGCATGGTTTTCAAGCTGTTCCCTTGATAAAACTCTACCTTTGTTTTTCAGCATATACGTAAGAAGCGTATATTCCTTTGCGGAAAGGGTTATATGCTTGTCTCCCCGCTTTACTTCGTGGGAATTGCAGTTGACCGTCAGATTATCGATGGAAAGAATGTTGTCAGAAAGCCCGTATGCAGGGCGTGTCATGGCACGGAGTCTTGCCATAAGTTCCTCAAAAGAGAAAGGCTTTACAAGATAATCATTTGCTCCGCTGTCAAGGCCTTTCACTCTGTCTTCCACGGAATCTCTTGCTGTGAGAAACAAAACGGGGGTTTTCTTACCGGCTTTTCTCAATTCCGACAAAACGTAAAATCCGTCGTGAACAGGCATCATAACGTCTAAAATAATACCGTCATAGTCAGCAGCATCGATAAAATCCAAGGCTTCCTCGCCGTCAAAGGCACAGTCTACCGTGTAACCGCTGCTTTGCAATTTTTTCTTTATTATGAGATTCAGATCTCTTTCATCTTCGGCAACCAATATTCTCATAAAACACCTCTTTTTTCAAGGATGACATAATATAAAATTAAAATCAGTTATTTTTTCTTTTTTGATACAGAAAAACCGAAAGAACCTCTTTTCGCCCCTGTGGCGTTATAAGTTCCGTGGGAATAGGTAATAAGTCCCATTTGTTCAAAGTTCAGTTTTCCTTTGGAATCGAAATACTTTTCTTCCGCATCAACGCAAAGAATTTTTGCAATAAACATATGGTGGCTTCCCAATTCTTTTATTTCCGTAACTTTACATTCAAGGGAAACGGGGGATTCGCCTATCAAGGGGGCGTCTATGAAATTCGCTTTTTGCTTCGTAAGTCCCAAAACCTGAAATTTATCCACGTCTCTGCCTGAACGAACACCGCAAAAGTCCGTTGCATAGGTAAGAGCGGAGGTGGTCAGATTAACTGCAAATTCACCCGTTTTTTTAATTATATCAAAGGAATATCTTTCGGGCCTGAGGGAAATATAAAGCATTGGGGGGATGGAATTTATTATTCCTGTCCATGCAACCGTTACAGCGTTTGATTCTTCCATGTTTCCGCAAGTAACGAGAACTGCGGGAAGGGGCGTAAGCAACGTCCCTGAGTTGAGTTTTTTTTTCATACGATTCACCTGTTTTTTATCTTGAAATATTCTGAAATTGCACTGTTGCAGATTTTTCTTCTATGTCTGAGTAGAAAATTGTTTTCACGGGTAAAATGAACTCTGTTTGTGAGAAGTACGAAATAGAACGATGTTTCCTTATCTATAAAGAAGAAAGTTCCCGTAAATCCAGTATGACCTATGGAGCCTTGGGAGAAAAGGTCTCCCGATGAAGAAAGGCGGTTACCTTTCACAACGAATCCAAGACCCCTGTCGTCGCCTGGGATATCAGCTGTATAGTTTATGCAGGCTTTTTCCAATGTCCTTTCGGTAAGAAATTCATGATTTCCCAAGGACATGCAAAGTTTTGCAACATCGTCTGCTGTTGAAAACACCCCTGCATTACCTGATATACCGTTTAAAAAGCAGGAATTTTCATCATGAACTAATCCTTCTTTGTATTTTTTTAATGAGGAATTGTATTCCGTGGGAACTATATACCCTTTGTATCCCTTTTTTTTAGGGTTATACATCGTGTTTTTCATTCCAATTTTTGAAAAAACGTGTTCTTCCGCTGCCACGTCTAATGCAGCACCGTATACCATTTCAAGAATTTTGCCCAAAAGAATATATCCCATGCAGGAATATCTGACTTCCTTCCCTGTTTCGTATTCAAGGGGAACGGAAAGTATTGCTTTTGCTGCATCTTCGGGAGCAAAACCCACTTTTGAAATATCAAACCAAGGAGCGAAACCGCCTCTATGGGTCATGATATCAATAATTTCAATATCTTTTTTATCTTCGGGCGCATCGGGAATAAATCTCCATATGGAATCTCTTAATGTGATTTCACCGTTTTCCACAGCCTTTAATGCAAGCATAGTCGTGCTTATGACTTTACTGCATGATGCCATATCGAAAAGGTGATTCACTTCACAAGGAATGGCGTCATTGGGAATTTTTTCGGGGGTTGCATCAAAGCATGGAGATTCGTCTTTGAACCAGCGGGAGTATCCAAAGGCTTCTTTGTGAAGTAATCCGTTTTTGTCGCCAATGGCACAAACCGCGGATGGATAATATCTTTTTTCTATTCCTTCTTCTATAAGACGTCTTGTATTATTCCAGAAATTCGCATAATTCATAAGGTTTTCTCTTTCACATTTTTTATTAGTATACAATATTTTTTTGATGTTTTCAACGGTTTTTTATAAAAAACCATTGAAAAATCATTTTATTTATGATAAAATACTGAGGAATATATGATTCTAAAATGGCAATTTCAAGGAGTTATGAAATTATGAAATTCAAAAAGAATATCAGATTTATTTTTTCTGCATTACTCGTTGTTTCTATGTTGCTGCTTGCCTCATGCGGTGATGGAAAAAAGGGAGATATGACAGACGAAAGCAACGTCAGCAAGAGCGGAGCAACAAACGCAGTCAGGGATGAAGAAGCAATTAAACTGACAAGTGGATACTATAATTGGCTTACAGCAGAAGCCTTTGACGGATTTTCTGAAGCCATAGTAAAGATAAAACTTCCAAAGGTCCTTGAAGATGCTTTTGCGGAAGTTGCGGAAAACAAAAGGGTTTCACGTCTCAAAGGTGTATTTTGTCCCAATGAGTTATTTGCCGCTATCCAGACGGCAAATGAATATGAAAAGCATAGCAAAACGTATACTCATAACGTGACTTCCGTTTCCAAATCTTCTGACGGCGTTTATAAAATCGAGTTGAGTCTTACCGTGGGAAGTCAGATGTCTAATAAAAAGTACGAACTTTCGCTTTCGAAGGAAACAAGAAAAATCAAACTTGTTGGTCTTGATGAAAAAGGTACAGAACAGAATTTGATTGAAATTGTAGTTACAAACGACGGTTACGTTGCGGTCAACAGAGCTGGTGTTTCTTCAGGTGAATGGGGTGCGGTTCAGTTGATGTTCAAAAATGATAAAACCGCAGATGGATATTGTTCCTACGTTGAAAAACAGAAGGAAAAGCCAAAAAGCATTTATACAGATTCCGTATACAGCGGTTTCGCAGGCAAAAAATAAGAAAATTTCAGGAAACTTGGTGAAAGGAGAATCTAATGATCAGGGGAAACGTTTTAACAATAGGACTTTCAACAATAGAATTGAGAATCGGAACGCCTTATGCTGTAAGTGATGAAAAAAAGAAACTTGAATCTGATAAATACAGATTTTCCGCAGGGGGCAGAGGTGCGAATACAGCGATAGCCATTTCCCGTCTTGGATGGGGTTCTATGTTCTGTACGGCTTTGGGTGCCGATATGTTCGGAAACACCTTGGGACGTATTTTTGCAGATGAAAAAGTTGAAAACAGATATATCAAAATTTGCCGTAACGCACAGACTTCCATGAATTTTTCATTTGAAAATAAAAGTGGCGAAATATACGTTCCTTCTTCTTCGAGGTTTATAAATTCAACAGACGTGGAAACGTCTTTCAACGTTATGCCCGATGCGGTTATAACAACTCTTGAGCTTCCCTCGGAAGTTGTAAGTACGGCGAGTCGCTGTGCTTCTATGCAAAATACGAAGTTTATTCTTGATGCGACGGGGGCGAAAAACGAAACGGATGTTTTTTCCTTTAAATCCGCAGATATAGTAATACTCAGCGATGAAAATTTGTCCTCCCTTACGGGAATGACAATAAAAACCATCGATGACCGTATGAACGGTTGCATAAAACTAAATTCCAAGGCGAATATCAAATATACTATAATCGATATGGAAGATAAGGGATATTACATATATGACGGAAAATATTGCGACTTTATAATGCCTTGGGACGTTCCCGTTGTTGATTCAAAAGGTTGCAGAGAAGCATTTGTTTCCGCTCTCACTATTTCGTATCTCAGAACTGATAGCATAAAGGATTCCGCGGAATTTGCTTCTGCCGCATCCGCTATCGCAGGGAGCAGGGAAGGAGGATTCGAATCCTTGCCAAGCGAAAAAGAAATCAGAGAGTTTATGAAGAAATAAATCAAAAAGAGCTGCGAAACAGCTCTTTTTGATTTATTCAGGAAAGGGTCAGGGGGCAAGAGTGAAAGAAATTTTTCTCCCGCCGGTCGAAAAATATTATATAAAATTACTTTTCGAACGCAGTGAGAAAAGCTTCCGACACTACTGCCTATTGCCTTATTTACAACACTTATCAGGCATTTTCAGACATCCGTCGGGGGATTGTGGGAAAAATTCCTGAATCGGGAAGTTCATTTTGCTGAAAACTGAGCAGGGGTTGGAAGCCGCATCGCAAGGTGTGCTGTCCTTTTCGGGTATGCAGAAGTTTGCGGCAGGGATAACTATTTGAACGGGGCGTTCCATTCTTATTATGGAAAATACGCCGATGGAAACGAAAAGTTCGTTTACGCCGTAACCGTCAACGAGATTACCGTCGAAGTGTCCGCGGATGCAATCGGGAATCGTATCGACGTGAGTACGGCAATTACCGAATCTTTTGCATTTTTCGACTATTTTTGCGTCAAGACAAATGGGTTCTGCAACTTCAAGCACAACCGTTGGGAGAGAGGGCTGAAGGTCGCATTTGACGTCGCTGGCGTCGGGGCAGAAATCATTGCAATCGGGATTGGATTTGAAAATATTGACGTTCTTTTCACTTCCGAACAAAATTATTTTTTTATCAAAAACCGCAAGTCCGCAAAGTTCTGCGGATTTTCCACCGCAAACGCAGACTTCGAGAGTTACGCAGAAATAATATCTTATGCAAACTTGAAAATATCCTTTGTTGAAGGGAACGCTTTCAACGCTTATGTTAGTTCCTGCAACCTTTACGCATTTGCATCTTACTGCGGTTGCTCTGTCGAGAAGTTCCTGATAGCAATCGGGCACGTAAACTTTTACGTCTTCAAGGCAATCTTTGTCTTTCGCAGAGTCGAAAACCTTATTAACGCTTATACAGCAAAGTGGGTCGTTGGATCTTGAACAGAATCCGCTAAGGGGTTGTTTTTCACCCATGAGATTTTCCTCCGTTGTTATACTTTATAATAAAATAGTGAATACGAATAACCGTATCCTACCATTATGTTATGCCAACTGCGAGAAACTGTGAAAGAAATTGTGAAAACTGTAAAATGTTAAGATTTTAGATACA
This sequence comes from Eubacteriales bacterium, assembly GCA_045596755.1. Classification (GTDB taxonomy): domain Bacteria; phylum Bacillota; class Clostridia; order Oscillospirales; family CAG-382; genus SIG653. The sequence continues at coordinate 9,517 of JAZOCZ010000054.1, forward strand.
CAAAAAACTATTGACAAACACAAAAAAATTTGATAAACTTAAAAAAGAAAAATAGTGGAGGACTTATTATGTCAAAGAAAAAAAAGAAAGGTTTTATAACCGAATTTAAAGAATTTATTGCAAAAGGTAACGTTCTTGATATGGCAATCGGTGTTGTTATCGGTGCCGCTTTCAAGGCTATCGTTACTTCTTTGGTTGATAATATTATCAATCCTCTTATCGGTCTTGCTATCAATACTGCGTCCCTTGCAGATGCAAAGGCGGTTCTTAAAGATGCCGTTGTAGAAACGGTTGACGGTGCTAAAATTGTTGTTACTGAGGCTGTAACTCTTAATTACGGCTTGTTTGTTAAGAGTGTTATTGATTTTCTTATCGTTGCATTCTGCCTTTTCTGTACATTAAAGGTTGTTATGTCAATTAAATCGAAGGCAGAATCTCTGAAAAAGAAAGAGGAAGAGGAAAAAGCAGAAGAAACCGTTACTGCTCCCGCAGGACCTACTCCTGAAGAAGTTACGGCTTCTACTTTGAAGGAAATTCTCGCAGTTCTTAAAGAGAAAGAAAATAAATAAAATACATATTAAGCCTTGTAAAAATTTAAAAATATAAATATCCCCAGGAGGAAAAAATGTTAAAGAAAATTATTGCATTGTTGCTTGCTGCAGTCACAGTTTTTGCATTGTGTGCATGCAACGGTAACGAGAGCTCAGAAGAAAGCAAATCAGAAACGTCTGCTGATACTTCTGCAAACACTTCCGCAGATGCTTCCACAGATGCTTCTGCTGACGCTTCCACGGATGCTTCCACAGACGCTTCCACAGATGCTTCCGAAGATACGCCTTCAGGTGAATACGTCGACAAAGAAGGCTACAAACAGTTCCTCAGAGTTTCAAACACTGATAAAACTCTCAAAAACAGAGGTTTTAAGGATAAAGGTGCCAACAGCGACTACGTTCCTCTTAACTATGACAAGATGAAGGCAATGTGGATCTCCCAGTTTGACTTCGAAGCAGTTTATAAAAATAGTTCATCACAGCGTTCAGAAAGCAGATTTAAGAAAGCTGTTTCTCAGGCGTTTGATAACCTTGTAGAACTTGGCTTCAATACAGTTATCGTTCAGGTTCGTCCTAACGCAGACAGTTTCTATCCTTCTGCATATTACCCTGCTTCCCATTATGTTTTGGGCTCTTACGGAAAATATTTCAAATATGATGCACTTCAGATAATGGTTGACCTTGCTCACGAAAAGGGTCTCAGCTTCCATGCATGGATTAACCCCATGAGAGGTATGTCCTCTGCAAATCTTGGAAAAGTAAAAAGTTTCTATCCAATGGCAAGCTGGACAGGAAAAGCATCCAAAAACGATTATCTTTACGGTCGCGGTGATGACGGTCTTCTTTATTTGAATATTGCTTACGAAGAAGTTCGTGAACTTATTATCAACGGTGCTGCTGAAATCGTTCGTAACTATGACGTTGACGGCGTCCACATGGATGACTATTTCTACTGGGGCGAAGAACCCGAGTTTGACAAAAAAGCATATGAAAAGGCTCGTAAACAGAAACCTACTCTTACTCTCCAGCAGTTCAGATACAACAATCTTAACACTCTGGTTTCTGGTATCTATTCCGCAATAAAAGAAGAAAACAAAAACGTTATGTTCGGTATTTCCCCTGCGGGCAATATTGATCAGATGCCAAATAAATACTTTGCTGATATTAAAACATGGCTTTCTAAGGATGGCTACGTTGACTATATCATGCCTCAGATTTATTTCGGCATGGAACATTCTTCATGGAGCTTCCCTGTAACTTATCAGCGTTGGGCAAACGCAATTACCAACCCCAATATCAAACTTTATGCAGGTATGAGTCTTGGTAAAGCTAAGGCAGGCTCAGAGGGAAAAATTGATGAATATGCAGGCGCAGGTAAAGAAGAATGGATACACAACAAGGACGTTATCAAGAGATGCCTTGAATATGCATCAAAACAGTCCGACTTCAGCGGGTATGCAATGTTCTGTTATCAGTATTTCTTTGACGCTGAGGATCCTGACAACGATAAAAAATTCGGAAATCCTATTCAAGAAACCTTACAGGAAGTTAATAACGCTAAAGAATATTTAACCACTAAAATTAAGGGTAAAGTTATCAAATATTGATTGAAAATCAAATAAGCTGAAAATATACGCCTTCCTTAAAAGGAGGGCGTATATTTAAATTGAAGATTTGAAAATTCGCAAATAAATGCGAAAAATGTAGAATTCAGAAAAATAAAAGGGGGAAAAATGAGAAGAATCGTTTGCTTGTTATTGTGTTTTGGTATGCTTCTTTCTCTGTGTGTTTTTGCGGACGGTGCAACGTTTACGCCCCCTGATTTAAGCGAAAATACGTATATCGTATCTACGGCTTCCCATCTCAGATGGATATCTGCTGTATGCAGCGGACTTGTAGGAGCAGGAACAAAAAATTATCCGTCAAACCCGAATTTTGAAGGGTATACCATAATTTTGAAAAACAACGTTTCCGTTGCAACCGTATCTTCCTATGATGGAGAATACATTTTAGCAGGCGGCGAAGATTGGACACCCATTGGAACAGAGGAAACGCCCTTCAAAGGTGTTTTTGATGGGAATGAATATTCTATAAGCGGTGTTTTCGTTGGAAATGGGAATAATACAGGCGGTTTTTTTGGAGTGTTGGAAGGTGGAACTGTAAAAAATCTTACAGTTAAGGGATATATTTACGGAAATAAAACCGCAGGTGGTATTGCAGGCAAAGCAAGGGGTGAAATAAGCGGCTGCGTTTTTGCGGGAAAGGTTGAAGGAAACGAAAGAACGGGTGGAATCGTTGGAGAAATTCTTGGCACGAAGGAAATGCGTTCAAGGCTTTATCTCAACGTTGCCGCTTGTAACGTAACATCCAATGACGGAGAATGTGTAGGCGGAATTTCCGCTTATGCTGAGTATACGGACATAGTTTCCTGTTCAGGTGGCGTTGACCTTTATTCTTATTCGCGTTATACCGCAGGTATTTTGGGACTTGCGGGAGAGGGAATAAGTATTTCCTGCTGTAATTCCGAGGGAACTCTGACCGCTGACGGAGAACAAGCTATTGCAGGCGGTATACTCGGAGCGTCTTTGGGAGAAGCGACACTTATAAATAATTCGTTCAGCGGTGTTGTTTATTGTTCTTCTTCAAATATGTCGATTTGTGGTGGAATTGCAGGAAACTTTTCGGGTAAAATCGAAAACTCCTTCGTTAACGGAGCAGTTTATTCTGCTTTGTATTTTGAGGAACTTCCCGATTCATCTTCTGGAAATTCAGAAGAAAACTATTTGGAATCCTCGAATGAAACAATAGAATCATTTTCGGAAGAAATATCAGAAGAAATGACGGAAGAAACGTCGGAAGAAACGTCGGAAGAAAATACGCCTTCCGTTAACAAAATCTGCGTATCTGCAGGTATTGTTGCGAACCCTTCGGGTGTAACTATAAACAATTGCTATTTTTCGGGAATATCCGAATGTGAGGGAATAAAGGGGTTTGACCTTTTCCCCGACGATGCGGATGTTTCTGCCAATAATACTTTTTATCCATATGGGATAGCATATATTCTTCACGGCACAAATTCAAAATATCACGTTCAGGGGCTTTTTGAATCACTTACGTCATGGGTGAAATCCGCGGGCACGAATTATTCTTCATGGCAACAGGTTTTAGGAGTAAATGAAACAAAGCCCTTGCTTAAACATTCAAATGCCGCAGGAAGCGACGGAAAACACGCATGGAAGGCGGAAGGAACAACTTTTTCTTTCTATATTGACGGTGAAATGGATGATTATTATGACAATCAGTACGGTATCATTGATACGCCTTGGGTTGTGTATAACTCGTCCATAAGAACAGTTAACGTAAAAGACGGTGTAACAAGAATCGGAAATAATGCATTTAATACGTTCAGTGCTTTGAGAACCCTTAATTTACCTTCAACCTTGAAGGAAATAGGGGATTATGCCTTTGAGCATTGTGCTTATCTGAAAAATTTTGTTTTCCCAGAAGGGGTGTCCGATATTGGCGAAGGTGCTTTCCGTCAATGCAAAAATCTGACTTCAATTTCCTTGCCGAAGGGAATCAGAGCCATAAGAAAACATACGTTTTCAAATTGTGCAAAACTTAAAACTGTAAATATCAGAGACAACGTTTCTTTGATTGGCTATATGGCTTTTTATGCCTGCGATTCGTTAGAGAACGTGAGTCTGCCCCAATCCATCAGGGAAATAGACAGTTATGCATTTTACTATTGCGATAATCTTTCGACGGTAACGTTGCCCTCAAATCTTAACAGAATCGGTCAATATGCCTTTGGCAGATGTGAGAGACTTGTGAATTACGATATTCCAAAATCCACAACTGTTGAAAAAGACGCGTTCTGGTCTGTCGAAACGCGAAGCGACGTTGATGGTGACGGAAAATATACGGTTTTTGATTACCTGAAAATAAAGGCTCATTTCTTGGGAGTTTCGAAACTCACGAAAGAACAAATAAAAAAATCCGACTCCGACTTTGACGGAATCGTTACCGCAACGGATTATTTAGCGGTGAAACGGAAAATTATTGGTAACGTGGAATAAGGCAAATAGGCAAGCAAAACTGTGTTTTGCAATGGAATTCGCTTTTAGCGAGTGAAATACGCCTACGGCGTGTGAAATGTTGCTTCGCAACGTGAAATTTTTGGCTTCGCGAAAAGTTAAGGTAATTTTTCGTCTTGTGATGAAAAAAATTATCACAATCAGAAAAAAACTTAACTCGATGAATGACCATTAATTCGAGTGACTTATTATTCCGAATTCCGAATTGAGTTCCATCATATTTTATCGAACGCAAAAACGTCCAGACACTCCTTTGAGTGAATGGACGTTTTATGCGTTATGTCAATGCTTTTTTCAGTTTTTCTATTATCTTTTTCTCTGTTCGCGAAATTTTAACCTGTGTAACTCCGAAAATCATTGCGGTCTTGCTTTGGGAATACCCTTTGTAGTATCTATAATAAATAAGTTCCTGTTCTTCCTTTTCGAGAGATCCGATGGCTTGACGCAATGCCAGTTTTTCAATGATTTCGGGCGTATTGTCTTCCCCGACGAAATTCTCAACAGGGGTTTCTCCAACGGTGTCTGAAAGTGAAACCGCATCCGTTGCTGCTTCCAACGCTTCTGCCGCTTCTTCGGGAGTAATTCCAACAGCTTCCGCCACCTTTTTTATGGTTGGTTCTGTTCCGCTTTCGAGAAAAAGCCGTTCTTTTTCTTTCAGAACGAGAACAGCTTTACGCTTTGTTTCACGGCTTACCTTTATAAGTCCGTCGTCACGGAGAAATTTTTTTATCTCACCCATAATAAGAGGTACAGCGTATGTTGAAAACTTCGTGTTGAAGGTAAAATCGAAGTTTCTGACGGCTTTTATCATTCCGATAGTTCCTATCTGAATAATATCTTCGAGATCAGCCCCTCGGTCTTTGAATCTTACGGCAATGGCTTTAACCAACCCTAAATTCGTTTCTATTATGAGGGAGAGGGCGTTTTCATCTCCGTCTTGCGCTCTTTTTATTATCTCAACCCCGTTTTCTCTTGTGCTTGGTTGGGTTTGTGCATAATCTATACGAAACGATTCCTCGTTTTCTTCATCCGTCAGCAATGTTTCGTTAAGAGACATTTTATCAACTCCTTATGTAGACGAGAACCTCTTTTCCAACAAAACCGTCGTTCCCTTGCCCTCTGCGGATGAAACCTTTATTTTGTCGCAAAAGGATGCCATAACGGTGAATCCCATTCCGCTTCGCTCATCTCCTGGGGAAGTGGTGTATGCAGGTTCCATTGCTGTTTTTACGTCCGGTATACCGCATCCTTTGTCTTTTATTTCAACGCAAACCGTTCCGTCCGCTTTATACAGTGCGGAAAGATATATAAGTGCGTTTGGGTTATCCTTGTAGCCGTGTACTATGGAATTCGTAACTGCTTCCGAAACGGCGGTTTTAAGGTCTGAAAGTTCCGTGATAGTTGGGTCGAGCTGGGAAACAAAGGCTGAAACCGCAGTTCTTGCAAAACTTTCGTTGATTGATTTGGCGGGGAATGCACATTTGAAACTGTTTATTGTTTCCACGGGTGGTTTTTTTCTGCTTTTTATAACCGTGTTTCTTTTTTCTGACATTTTGAACGTCTCCTTTATATCTTTGATTTATTCAATAATTCTGACAAGTCGGTCAAGACCCGAAAGACGAACCATTTTTTCAACGGTTGGGGCAGGACTTTTTAAAAATATTTCTCCGCCGTATTCCTTTACGGTTTTGTATCTTCCCATAATAAGCCCTAATCCCGAAGAATCGCAAAATGTAACTGATGACATATCAAGTATGAACTTTTCGGGAGTTTTTTTGTTCAAAGCAACGTCAATTTCTTCCCTGGCGGATTTCGCTCCGTGATGGTCTATTTCGCCCGAAAGTTTTACTGTCATACTTTCTTTTGTTTCGCTGTATGTGATATTCAAATTTTCACGTCCTTTCTTTTTTTGTGGTCTTATTATACTTGAAACTACGTGTGAAAACCGTCGAAGGAAGGTATAAAACAAGACATATTTTACTTTAAATATGAGAAAAAAGGTCCAAATATAACGAATTATGGAAAAATGTCAAACTTGATAAAATTTCCTTTTGGTAATTTATAAAAACCTTATTAGAAGGAGTTGACTTTTATTATATTTTGTGGTATAAAATATAATATGGTTGAAAGCATTTGTTAAAAGCACTTTTATGTAAAAA
>JAZOCZ010000055.1:0-12045 GCA_045596755.1 Eubacteriales bacterium
AATGTAATCAATAGTGAATTTAAATAAGTTAAAAAACATGTTAAAAAGTGAAAATGAAATACGATGATGAAATACCAGACTCCACTAATTGAAAATTCAGTGAAATTTGCGAACAAAATAACGCCCGCTATTGTAATTTTAAAACATCAAAAAGGTGTTTCACGTGAAACAAAAATAAATAGTGTAAAGAATAGAAATTTACACAATAGAAGTTTGTACGATAGAAACTTACACATAGAGGGTTTTCATAATAGAAGTAGACTCGCTGTGGTTTTATATACCTGAACTTTGTGTAATAAAATTTGATGTAATGATAAAAGATGTAAGGGGTGTAAAAAGTTAGTACATACAACAAGAAATGAAAAAGGCGTATTTAAAATGAATTTTAAGATCATTGTTTGTAATTCTGCGTTAATAACTAAAGTAACTAAAGCATGCAATTTGGAAACATCAAAAAAGTAGAAATAAAAAGAGATAAAGGGAATAAGGTGGGGTTAAATAAAATGACGGATAAAAGTAGAAAAATAAAAACCGTTGTGGTTATAAAATAAAATAACCACAACGGATGTTTCTATATGGGCTTTTGCTTAATGTGACCACAATATGTAAAGAATGATTGAAACAATAAAAATTATAGTTGATGATATCATCAAAAGAGAAGGAATAGTATACAATGATCCTGCAGCGAGAAACATGCCAGTGCTGAAAGCGCAAAGGAGCCCGGACACACATCCGATTAACGACGTGAATTTTAATCTTTTAATATTTTTCATAATGACCTCAGTTTAAAAAAGTTACTCTTGATTACGAGTATATTTTAAACTAAAAGTATTATGTAATAAACATATAATTTGAAAACAATAAAGAACAAATTATAAAAAAACAGGTATTATATTCTGATTTGAATTGAATACGGAACGTTAATATACATTCAAGGTGGTATTAAATTGATTTTTTTTATGGAATAAAAATCGTTTTAATTGATTCGTTTAAACTGCCAATACTGGAAAAAGAGAGTTTGTTTTCTTTGATTATTTCTTCGGGATCAACTCCATATTCCTTCGAAATGTCCCATAATTTTTCTGTTGCCGATGGATAATAAATCGTTATGATGTTTTTGTCTCTTGGCTCTCTTTTTTTAAGCTCTGAAAATGAGGAAAGAACGACATGGGATTTATCAACGTATTTTCTGACTGTAGTATTTGCGTTGACTTTGACGGTAATTGTGTTTCTCCCCGATATCATAGACGTTGCTTGAATAGGAGAAACAGTTGCGACGTAATTATTTTCGTTTGTGAGTTCGGGAAATATCTGGTTAAAATTAACGGTAAAACTTACGCTGTCAATTCCATTATCAGTCATACCCAAAACGGAAATGCCACAAATTCCTTCTATAAAATAACCCTGTTCTGTCTGCTTTGATATTTCAACGCTCATTACAGCTGAAGAATCATAAATTTCTGAAAAATCTGTATCAGGTATTTCAAATATTTTTTCGATTGTGAAAGGTTTCAATGTAATTCCTGAAAGTTCAGACGTTTTAAAAATTTCTGATTTGCATTCTAAAATATGGGTTGGGGAAAATACGTCAGTGGGGAGTGTTTTAACTGTTTCTTTTATTCTAAAAAGAATAATTGATGGATTATACGTGAATCTGATAATTTTTTCCTCACCGTAGTTATCCATTTCCGAAGATGCTGATTGATTTTCAATGGAAGTAAAATAATATAAAAGAGTATTTTCATCAATGTCATCGTTTTCCACCGTTAGTGTGAGAGGAACAGACCGAGAAAACATAACGTAACCACTTTGGCTTTCGTAAAAAATTTTAAAAATTGCTGATGCGTTTAAGGAAACAGATCCTTGATTTTTAATTAAATCAATAGGAATAAGTCTGACGTTGGAAAAAACTATTCTTTCAATTGAAGGATATGAACCGTCTATGGTGAGTTCTTCTGTGAAATCAAAGGTTTTCACAATAGGGGGAAGAAACGTCTGCATTGGAACGTCTTCCGACTTGAAATAAAGTACGTTGTTTCTCATATCCATATCAGGAGTGTTTAAAGCAATGTTTTCTTTTATGTCAACTGAGATTTTATTTTTTGCTTTAATATAAATTTTCCTCTGTGAAATTACTTTACAACTGACAAAGGTGCAAAAAATACTTGCATTCACAATGGAATTATCAGAATGTAACTTGATATTCTCGTCCATTGTAAAAGGCTCTGAAATATGTAAGAAATGTATTTTTTCATCTTCTGGAGAATGATAAAGAACGTTAAAATAATTATATCCGTTAATTGTAAGGGTATTTCCGTTTAACGTTGCATCCTTTATTTGCGGTGATGAATCAATTCTTATTAGCCTTGAAAAATCGGGAAAGGATTCCTTTAATTCATATTCATTTTCCCATTCCTGATAGAAGTTTCCCTCATAGACGTCCTTAAAATAATAAGAGGTTTTATTTGGTATATTCATAAAAAAACCGCCTTTCTGCATATATCGTTTAATAACTTATATGAGAAAAGCGGTTTTTTTATTACTTGTATTACATTTTTTCGGAAATGGCTATAAACATCTTTATAAAGATTCTTATACAGTCTTCAAATTCTTTTTCGGAAATGTATTCATCATTTTCATGAGCGCCGCCCTTGCCTACTCCTAAAAGAGTCGAATATCTCTCTTGGGTTGCACCGTAAACGTAAGTGTTTGGAAAAATCTTTGCATACGTACCACCGCCTATTGTGTAAGGCTTGCCGTTGTCTCCCGTCGCTTCATTGTAACATTCGAGCAGAAGTTGTATTTCCTTACTGTCAGCGGGAATATAATAAGGTTTTGAGTTTCCGAACGTCTTTAAAATATATCCCTTTTCATTACAGAACTGCTGAATTTTATCTATAACATTATCCCAGGATTTTGTTACGGGGAGTCTTATATTGAATGATTGTGTTATGGAATTTTCTTCGGTTGTAGTAACGCCCGCAACGCAAGTGAGATAACCAGAGGGTTCATCATCACAGTCGATTCCAAAAACCTTGCCCTTATAATCTAAAGCAGAGTCTTTGAGGAATTCAAGGGCATCTTTTTCTTTTCCTTCAGGATTTATGTTTTCAAGAAGGTATTCAGCGAGGAGTCCGATGGCGTTTTTTCCTGATTCAGGAATTGCGGCATGTGCTGTTATTCCTACGGCTGTAACTTTGATTCCATCGGTTGATATATTTTCTTTTGCTGTCATATTATAAGTGTCTTTTAGTTTAGCTTCCGCTTTCCCTGCAACGGCGTTTTTAACTGTTCCGCCTGTGAAACTTTCAATTTTGGAGAGACACTCGGGGATAGTAACGTAAATCGTCATAATTCCCTTTTCGCCAATGCAAACGGGAAAACTTGCATCAGGAGTAACAGAAAAGAAAGGCGCTCTATGTTTTTTAAGGTAATAGGGAAGATCCTTCATACCTGTTTCCTCGTTACATCCTGCAATTATGGAAATATCAAAAGGAAGGTCTTTCTTGTATTCTTCCTTGATATATCTCATGGCGTACAAGGCAGCAACGAGAGGCCCTTTATCATCCTCTGTTCCCCTGCCGAGAAGAAGTCCGTCCCTTACGGTAAGAACAAAAGGGTTGCAACTCCACGTTGAAGGTTCTGCAGGCACAACGTCAATATGACCAACAACGCCAACTTCGTTTTCAAATCCTTCTTTATAAGGCGTTTCTTTTTTATTTTTTGATTTTAACGTTATTTTTCCGCAATGGTAATCCACGTTTTCGCAATCAAAACCGTATTTTTCGCCCATTTTTAAAAGACATTCCAAAGCAAGACCGACGTTTTTACCGAAAACCATGTTGTCTTCGGGTTCACTTTCAACGCTTGGTATGGAAATTATCTCATTTAGGTCGAACAAATATTCGTTTCTTGTTCTATTGATAAATTCTTCGATTTTTTTTAGTTCTGCCATAAACTATCCCTTGTAAATATGGACGGAAATACCTTCCAATGCTTTTCTGAAAGTTTCTTCTGTAGTGTTGAGCAATGCCATTATTTCTTTTTCTTTTTCGGAATACTCTGCAACGGCTTTTCTTATGCCGTCTGCCTTGAAGTTTGCATCTTTGAGAATTTCCTCAACTTTTTCATTTGCGGAAACTCTTGCATCGATCATGATTTTTTCAGCCTTGCTATTGGCATCTTCGATAATTTCGGATGCTTTAACCTCTGCAAGCAGAAGTTTTTCACCCATATCTGCACAAAGACGTTCGTATTTTTTCTTTGCTTCGCTGGAATCTTCTGCAGGCGTTTCAGCGATGGGTTGTGCAGATACAACGTCGCCCTTCTTTGAAAGGCGTTTGATTTCGTCTTCAAGTTCCTTTATTTTAGCATCTTTTTCGGCAATGCGTGCTTCCGTTGTTTCGTTCAACTGTTTGATAAAGTTATTTACTTCTTCTTTATCATAACCTTTTTTTGATTCTGTGAAAACGGGCATTGTTGTTTTCCTTCCTGTTTTTTATTTTAAAATGTCACTTTATACCATAATAACACATTTTTCGTCAATTGAAAAGAGTTTTTTTGAAATTTCTTTATATTTTTATTGAAATGAAAATATATTGTATTCGTAAGGAACAAAAAAGGGGGATAAAATGAGGATAATTGAAATTGTTTGCACCTATCCTTGCGTTTTATTGTTATCTCTTTTCGGAATATATTTTACGTTTAAGTCAAGGTTCGTACAGATACGAGGGATGAAATCCTTATTTTCTGAGGGAAATAAACGAGAATCCCTTTCTGCCTTTGCAACTGCATTGGGAGGCACTGTTGGAGTCGGAAGTATAACGGGAATTGGACTTGCCATAGCAGAAGGCGGCGCAGGAAGCATCTTTTGGATGTGGGCAACATCGTTTTTTGGGATGGGAATAAAATATGCTGAAACATACGTAGCTGTAAAATACCGTGATAAGAAAATAGGCGGTGCTATGGTTGCCCTCGAAAAATCGGGATTTATGAGGCTTGGTGGGGCGTTTGCACTTTTGTTGGTATGTGCATCCCTTGGCGGTGGAAATTCCGCACAGAGCGGGGCAATGGCAGAAGCATTTGTAAATGTAGGTATTCCATCGGTATTTGTTGCAATCATTTCAGGAATTTTACTTTTTTTAGTTCTTATAGGTGGGAAAAAGAGAATAGAAAAGGTGAATTCCGTACTTGTTCCCATTTCTTCCGCTTTATACGTTTTGGGAATGTTGTTTATTCTTATTAAGTCGGGAGATAATTTGCCATCTGCATTTTCTTCCATTATAAACGAAGCCTTTGGTGCGAAACAAATGAGCGCGGGAGTGTCGGCATATTTGTTTTCAAGAACGTTAAGGGTTGGTGCAATAAGGGGAGTTTTTTCCCATGAGGCAGGAATGGGGTCGTCTCCCATAGCACATACAAACGGAGACGGAAATCCATTTGTAAGCGGACTTTGGGGTGTTTTGGAAATATACGTTGACACATTTCTGGTAGGAACACTTACCGCATTTTGTCTTTTGTGCAACGAAACTTATTCTGTACCTGAACTTTTCCTTGAATATTTCGGAAACTCAGGGGGAATGTTATTTGCTTTCTTCATGGCGGTCTTTGCCTTCGCAGCGGTTTTAAGTTGGAATTATTACAGTGAAACTTGTATCAGTTTTTTAACAAAAGGGCGAAAAAAGAGTTTTAAATTATGCTCAAACGGATATAAAATTCTTGCAACGTTTACTTTTGCCTTAGGTTGCGTTGCTCCTTTAAGGTTTTCGTTTGTTGTATCTGACGTTCTTAATTGTTTGATGACTTTTCCAAATTTGTTTTTGATATACATAAAAAGAAAGGAGATTTTTTATGACGGAGGAAAAATATTGGTCGGTTCCCAAAAAAGAAGTGCTGAAAAAAGCTGAAAGCTCTGATTTGGGGTTAACGGAGGAGGAAGCGGGAAGAAGGCTTGAAAAATACGGTAAAAACAGTTTTGTTTTAAAAAGGAAAAAAAGTTTTTTGTACAAGATAATAAAACAACTTTCCGACAAAATGATATTTATACTGATTCTTGCGGCATTAGTATCCTTCCTTGCTTCGTATTTCAGCGGAGAAAAGGATTATGACTGGGTTACTATTTTGGCTATTGTGGGTGTTAACGCCATTATCGGAGCAGTACAGGAAAGCAAGGCGGAAAACGCCATGGAAGCGTTGAAAAAAATGACCGCTCCCGAAGCGTTGGTTATAAGAAACGGCATCGAAAAGAGCATAAATGCAGAAGATATAGTCTTTGGAGATTTGGTAGTCATAAAAAAAGGAGACGTTGCTCCTGCGGATATAAGGCTTATTGAATCAAATTATCTTACCGCTGACGAATCCTCTTTGACGGGGGAATCAATTGAAGCGGAGAAAAATGCCGATTACGTCTGTAAAACAGACGAGCATATTTCGGATATGGCGAATATGCTCTGGTCGGGCTGCAGTGTTCTTTCGGGAAACGGAAAGGGGATTGCTGTTGCAACGGGAATACATAGCAGAGTCGGGTCAATAGCCCATTCTCTTTCAAAAGCGGAAAAAGAAAAAACACCGTTACAAAAAAAGTTAGCCTCCGTTTCAACGGTTTTGGGGAACGGTGCTTTAATAATATGTGCTTTGATTTTTATTTTTTCTCTTTATAAGAAAATGCCTGCTGCAGAGATGTTTCTTACGTCTGTAAGCCTTGCAGTTGCGGCTATTCCCGAAGGATTACCCGCTATTGTTACCGTTGTTTTAAGTCTTGGTATGCAAAGAATGGCGAAGAGAAAAGCGGTCGTCAAAACTTTGCCTGCCGTTGAAACGTTAGGTTGTGCTGAAATCATTTGTTCAGACAAAACGGGAACTATTACAAAAAACAAAATGGAAGTTATGGAAGAATGGGGAAACGTTGAAAAAATCCACCAGATTTCTCTTCTTTGCAATGATTTTTCGTCACCGACAGAAAATGCTTTGAAGGAAAGAGCAGAGAGAAAAGGATATAATTTTTCGGACTTCGAAAGAATAGAAACAATCCCCTTCGATTCCTCGAAAAAATATATGGCAACCGTTCATAAATACAGAAACGGCTATTTTATCTCGGTGAAAGGAGCGATAGAAGCGGTTGAACCCTTTTGTTCGTCAATGAATGAAGGATATAAAGAAAAAAGTCTTGAAATGGCGTCAAAGGCTTTGAGAGTTATGGCTTTTGCTTATTTGGAAGTTAAGGAAAAACCCGATTTAAAAAAGATCTGTAAAGAAAAAAAAGGTATTTTCGCCTTTGCAGGTCTTTCGGGAATGAAAGACCCACCCAAAGAGGGTGTGAAAAAAGCTGTGGAAAAGTGTAAAAATGCGGGTATAAAAACGGTTATGATAACGGGAGATCATCCCGAAACCGCAAAAGCAATTGCCGCAGAAGCAGGATTTCCTTCCCCGACTGTTATAACGGAAAAGGAAATTAAGCCGTTGAACGATGCAAAAAGACGGGAAATGATTCTTTCTCATAACGTTTTCGCCCGTGTAACCCCTGAATTTAAGGTGGAAGTCGTGGAAACCTACAAAAAAGCAGGATTTACCGTTGCCATGACGGGTGACGGCGTCAACGATGCTCCCGCTTTGAAAAGCAGTGATATAGGATGTGCGATGGGAATAAGCGGGACGGAGGTTGCAAAGGAAGCAGCGGACATAGTTTTGACTGACGATAATTTTGTCACCATAGTTGACGCTGTTGAGCAGGGGAGAGGGATTTACGAAAATATAAGGCGAAGTGTTCACTTTTTGCTTTCGTGTAATATAGGTGAAATCCTTCTTATACTTTGTGCTATTCTTGCATCAATGCCTTCTCCATTGGCGGCAATACAACTTTTGTGGGTAAATCTCGTGACGGACTCCTTACCCGCTATTGCGTTAGGTGCTGAAAAAGTTCCGAAAGATATAATGAAAAGAAAGCCCGTTAAACAAAAAGACGGCATTTTTTCAGACGGGATGGGCTTTGAAATAGTTTTAGGCGGTGTTATAATAGGAATACTTTCGCTTTCTGCATATATAATTGGTACGAGAATGGGCGGTCATTTCGTAGGGAGAACTATGTCTTTTGCCGTTTTATCTTTGTCACAACTCTTTCACTCTTTCAATATGAGAAGCGGAGGTTTGTTTTCGAACAAATATTTGGTTCTTTCCTTCTTACTTTGCTCATCCCTCCAACTTTCTGTAATCTTGCTTCCATCTTTGAGGGGGATTTTCAAAACGGTTATGCTTACTTATTCACAGTGGCTCGTTGTGGGAATCCTTTCTGCATCAGCTTTATTTATAGGACTGATTCATAAATTGCTTAAAAAATAAAGGCTTGAAACATAAAGAAAAACAGGGACGTCTCTTTACGAGCGTCCCTGCGATCATAACGTTTTCGCTTATTACTGAAGATTGTATCTCTTCTTGAATTTGTCTACTCTACCGCCAGCATCAACGAATTTCTGCTTTCCTGTATAGAAGGGATGGCATTTGGAACAAATATCAACTTTAAGACTATCTTTTGTGGAAAGAGTTGTGAACTCCTCGCCGCAAGCGCAACGTACCGTAACTTCTTTAAGTACGGGATGGATACCTTCTTTCATTATCTTTACCTCACTTTCAAGTTCAAACTTTTTTTCATGCTTTGATAGTATAGCACCCTTTTTAGAAAAAATCAATACCTTTACAAAAAAAATATTGAAAATAATCCAAAATAATCTTTAAAATTCCGTTAAAGTTGAGAAAAATCAAGGAAAAGCCACATATATGAAAAAAATCGAAGAAAAATTTTTCAGAAAAAATAGGTAAAGTTCACCGAAATTTATGGGGCAGACACCACTGATTATGAATTTTTTATCATTTTTTCCTTTAAAGTATTGATTTTTTATTTTATATGTGTTATTATCTATTTTTAGTGGTGGTATTATGCCTTCACAGGATAGTTTTCTTTATTAGCGATAAAAAATGGAGGATATTAAAAATGGCGAACTATTCAAAAAGCAGTCTTAAAAAGAAATTTATTTTCTTGATGGTAGTTACAGCGGTAGTAGTTTTGTTTACTGCATTGCTGGTATTGAGAACCGTTTATATGAGCTCCAGTCTCATTCCACACAAGGAATTTGCAAAAGGCTTTGCAGAGGCTCACGGTGAATTTGTAGGTGAAAAGTATTATCCCAAGCATATCAACCAGGAAATGCTTGATAAATACGAATATTTTGCATACACTCTTGAATACACTTCCGACGGTGAATTCAAAAACGTTGTGTATTTAGGCGACAGCGTTTTTGCTTCCGAACAACTTGCATCCGCAGAAGCTGACGTTGATAAACTTCTTGCAGACCCATCTTCACAAGAAGAATCCGAAGAATCCGCAAGTTCTGCCGAATCCAAAGAATCTGCTGAATCCAAAGAATCTGCTGAATCAACAGAATCTGCTGAATCAACAGAATCTAAAGACGCTTCTGAGTCTGCTTCCGAATCTGCATCATCTGAAGCTGCTTCTTCTGAAACTGCTTCTTCTGCCGATACTTCAAAGGAAGAAGAAAAGAAAGAAGTTCATAACATTAAATTCTATTGTGATTCTCTTTCCCCTGAAATTTTTGAAAACTTCAGAAACCTTAAATATGTTTCCGTTTCAGGTGCGGCAGTAAGACAGAATTACTATAACTATTATATGTACTATTCTTACGGCTATTATAAGAGTATGCCCGAAGCAGAACAACTTGACTTTGCAAAACTTGAAAATCTCGATTGCTTTATGAACATGAAGGATCTCCAGTATCTTGCAGTTGGTTATTCAAGTCTTAACACTCTTGCAGGTCTTGAAAATCTTCCCGAACTTAAATATCTTGAACTTTCTGGAACGGACATAACAACATTCGAAGGTCTCACAAGCGAAACGGCTCCAAAACTTTTCAGCCTTTCTGCAGCCGGTTTGAACCTTGAAGACATTTCTTCCCTCGCTTCCGCTCCTGAATCCATAGTAACTCTTGACCTCAGCCAAAATAAAATCAAGGATATCTCTGTTCTGTCTGACCTTGTAAACCTCAAGAGTCTTATGCTCTACTACAATGAAATCGAAGATATCAGCGCAGTTAAGAGTCTTACTGAACTCAGACTTTTCTATGCTTCCAACAATAAGATTAAGGATATGTCACCTGTTGGTTCTCTCGTTAACGCAAACAAAGTTGACCTTGGCTCAAACGAAATTACGAAGGTTGATGGTATTGGCGAACAGAACACCAAACTTCAGACACTTACTCTTTCAGGAAACTGCATTTCTGACTTGGGAACAATCGGCAAGGTTGCATCTCTTGTAACTCTTGACCTTTCTGCAAATGCAGAAAAAGAAGAAGAAACAGAGAATTCTGAAACGACTTCTTCTGAAAATACAGAAGAAAAAGAGCCTGTGAAGACTCTTGAAAACGTATCCGCTCTTGCGGGACTCGCAAAACTTGAAACTCTTACTCTTACAGGCAATAAGGTGAAGGATATTTCCGTTCTTACAGGACTTAAGAAACTTAAAACTCTCGAAGCATCCGAAAACGAAATCGAAACCATTGGCAAACTTTCCGAAAATATGCCCAAACTTGAAACTCTCAACCTTTCAGACAACAAATTGTCTGATATCACGGGCATTAAAGATCTAAAGAAACTTTCCAACGTTAACCTTGCTGAAAACGCATCTATCTCCGACGTAAGCGTATTCGAGTCCTTTGATCCTACTGTTCTTAAGACCATCGACATTTCTGTAACTGTTGACGACAAGGCAGAACAGAGCAATACAAATATCAAGGACTTCTCAGCATTCAAGAAATACGGTAAGGCAACAATAAAAGGTCTTCCCGAAAAGTTTGAATTTGATAAGGAAACCTCCAAAGATACTTCCAAGGACACAAGCAACGCTTCAAAGGATGAATCCGCAGACAAATCAGAAGATGCATCCAAAACTGAATCTGAAACTCCTACTGAAGAATCTGAAACTGCAACAGAAGAATCTTCTGTTGAATCTAAGGCAGAAGAATCTGCAATTTCTGAATAATTGAATAACAGTAACCCAAGGCGGAGAAATCCGCCTTGGGAATCAAAGAAAGGGAACCCGCTTTTGCGGGATACAATATTATGAAAAAATTAAAATGTGGTATAATCGGTGCAACGGGTATGGTAGGTCAGAGATTTATCACCTTGCTTGCAGACCATCCTTATTTTGAAATTGCTTGCCTTGCAGCAAGTTCAAGAAGTGCAGATAAAACATATGAAGAAGCAATCGGAAACAGATGGCGTATGGCTGTTCCAATGCCCGAATTGGTAAAGAACATGGTTATCGTTGATGCCGCCAATATTTCCGCAGTTGCAGAAAAGGTTGATTTCGTATTCTGTGCCGTTGATATGCCCAAGGACGAAATAAAGGCTTTGGAAGAAGCGTATGCAAAGGCTGAAATTCCCGTTATTTCCAACAACTCCGCAAACAGAATGACATTGGATGTTCCAATGGTTATTCCCGAACTCAACCCTCAGCATTTAGGCGTTATTGAGTTTCAGAAAAAGCGTTTGGGCACTTCAAAAGGCTTTATTGCTGTAAAGCCTAACTGCTCTATTCAGAGTTACGTTCCTGCACTCACACTCCTTATGAAATATGAAAACGCAAAAATCAACGTTGTTACTTTCCAGGCTATTTCAGGTGCAGGTAAAACATTTGAAAGCTGGCCTGAAATCGTTGATAACGTAATTCCTTATATCGGTGGTGAAGAAGAAAAGAGCGAAAAAGAGCCTTTGAAAATCTGGGGTTCTCTTGAAGACGGTCTTATCATCCCCGCATCCAATCCTACAATTTCTGCTCAATGCATCCGTGTTCCCGCTTCTGACGGACACCTTGCGGCTATTTCCGTAAGTTTCTCCAGAATCAAGCCAAGTGCAGATGAAATTATCGACATCTGGAAGAACTTCAAGGGCAGACCTCAGGAACTTCAGTTGCCCAGCGCACCTAAACAGTTCCTTACCTATTTTGAAGAATTTAACCGTCCACAGACAGGACTTGACAGA
>JAZOCZ010000056.1:0-19285 GCA_045596755.1 Eubacteriales bacterium
CCTTATTAGAAGGAGTTGACTTTTATTATATTTTGTGGTATAAAATATAATATGGTTGAAAGCATTTGTTAAAAGCACTTTTATGTAAAAAATAAAAATAAAAATAAAACAAAAAGGAGACTCTGAAAATGAGTAAAAAAGTAATTTCAATCCTTTTAGCATTAACGTTCCTTTTTGCTGTTTTTTCAACAGCCGTATATGCTGAGGATGTAAACGTTGACATCGTAGGTGCTTATGGTAGCTGTGGTGATGATCTTATTTGGACGCTTGATAAGTACGGACTTCTTACTATCTCAGGAACTGGTGAGATGTACGATATTTATGAGGGTGAAGCTCCCTGGCTTGAATATGAAGTTAAAAACCTTGTTGTAGAAGAAGGCGTAACCCATATCGGTACATATTCTTTTGCAAGCTGTATGCTTCTTGAAACTGCAACTATTAAATCAGATGTTAAATCCATTGGCGAGTACGCTTTCAATAACTGTGTTTCTCTCAAAAAAATAAACATCGAAGGTGCTCTCGAATCTATTGGTGAATATGCATTTGAAAACTGCTATACTCTTAATTCCATAATTCTTCCCAATACGGTTGAATCTTTGGGTGAAGGCGCATTCAGCTATTGCTCAGGTCTGAAAAACGTTTCCATGGGTAGCTTTATGATGTTCATCGGCTATCGTACGTTCTACGAATGTGATTCTCTCACAAACGTAATCATCCCTGATGCTGTTACTTTCATAGGTGAAGAAGCATTCGCAAGCTGCGATTCTCTCGCAAACGTAGAAATTCCCGAAACAATGGAATTTATTGATGATGCTGCTTTTGCAGGTTGCGGTTCTTCTCTTGCTCTTGTGAGCACAAGAGGATCTTACGTTGAAGAATATGCGCTTGATCATGGTATCGTGTTTGTTGAAAAAGAAGATGAAGGCGGAATAATCGAATTCGGCGTTTGCGGAGATTCTATCGAATGGACTCTTACTTCTGACGGTGTTGTTACCATAACAGGTAGCGGAGATATGTTCGATTTTACAAATTCTCCTTGGCAGAACTTTGAAATAAATAAAGTTATTATCGCAGAAGGTATAACAAACGTTGGTGCCGCTGCTTTTGCAGGCTGTGAAAGTCTCGAAAGCGTTATTCTCCCCACTTCCTTGACTGAAATCAGCGAAAGTGCATTCGAATTTTGCACATCCATAAAAGAAATTTTCATTCCCGATCAAGTAATGTCAATTGGCGATAACGCATTTTACGGTTGTTCATCACTTAAAGAAATCTCTATGTTTGATTCCGTACTTACTGTTGGAGCAATGGCATTCTACGGCTGTTCAGCTATTGAATCTCTTACACTTTCCAAAGAATTGATCAGCATTGGCGAATATGCTTTCGATAGTTGCAATTTTAAAAATGTGACTATTTACGGTGTAGAAACCACAGTAGGATATAATGCATTCGGTTTCTGCGGTGGAGATAAAGTTGCAAACTTCACAATAACAGCTCCCAAAGGCTCTGAAGCAGAAGTTTATGCAGTTGACAACGGATTTAATTTTGTTGAATTAGAAGTTGCTCCTCCCGTTGTAAAACCTGGTGTTGACAGCAAATTCTACATGGACGATGAATCAAAAACAATGCCTAACGTTGTTGCAAAAACAACTGTAAGCACTATGATTTCTGCTCTTGCTGAATTCGGTATCACAGCAACTGTTACAAACAAAGACGGTAAAGTTTTGGAAAAAGACGATTTTGTTGGTACAGGTAGCAAGGTTTCCGATGGTAATGGCTCAACATACGAAGTTATCGTTCGTGGTGACGTAGACGGAAGCGGTGTAATCGATACTACTGACTTCCTCAGAGTTAAAAATAATTTCCTTGGCTTGCTTGAACTTGACGGAGTTTTCGTTACTGCCGCTGATACAGATTGTGGCGGATCTATCGACTCCACAGACTTACTCCAGATCAAGAGATACTTCCTTGGAACACTTGATTTGTACGCATAAGAAATAAACGAAAAACGGTATTGAGTTTTGGCTCAATACCGTTTTTTAATAATGTTAATGTCTTTGGACAGCAAATATTTTAATTTTGTTTATTTTTCGGCTTTGTTAAATTATATCCCTAAAAATTTTTTAGTAATAAAAAATGCTTTTCCTTTAACGTTGGAAAAGCATTTTGCAGTTTAAATTATATCATTTATTCAACAACGAGTAAGCCGTTTTCAACGCAACATTTTGTAACGTGAACGCTTCTTCCGCCCCAACTTGTACCTGATACGAGGTTTGCATGGTAAACCAGATAAAGATTTCCTTCTTCATCCTTTGTAAAGCAACAATGTCCTGGGCCGTATGCCTTTTCTTTCTTTGAAAGAACGGGAGCGGATTCTTTTACCCAATTATTTTTATCCATAATATCTCCGCCTTTGAATGTGAGTTGACAGAGACAGTAATCGTCGCACCAACTTCCGCTTGCAGAATAGATTATAGCAACAAGTCCGTTTTCAACAAGGGCAACAGGACCTTCGTTTACTACCGGAAGATCACCTGTGCAACCTCTTTTTTCCCATTCTTCTGTGGGAGTAGAAAGAAGAACGCGTTCGCCCTCGAGTTCTGTGGGGTTCTTCATTTTTGCGATATAAATGTTTTGTGCAATGTTTTCGTCACCTTCCCAGCCCGACCAGATGTAGTAAAGTTTATCTTCGTAAGCCATAACCGTTCCGTCAATTGCCCATTTATCTGTGGGATCTGTAATTTTTCCAACCATTTCAAATGGGTCAAGGGGATTCTGTGTCGTGCCTTTGAGAACGTACATTCTGTGGTTAAAGTTGTCGCCATCATCGGCAGCGACGTATATGTACCAGTTGCCGTCAAGATAATGAAGTTCGGGAGCCCAGTATTCTGCAGAATACATTGTACCTTTGGGAGCTGTGTAAACGGTTACGGACGGAGCTTTTTCAGCTTCGGAAAACCATTCGAATCTTCTTACTGCAACACCGTTGTCGGTTGTGTGACAGTAATAATAAAATCCGTCCTTTTCTATTATCCACGGGTCTGCACCGAAGGGAATAATAGGGTTTGTGAATTCTTTTTTCATTGTTAAATCTCCTTGATTATATTTAGGAATAGTTTTATTTAGGCAAAATGGGCTGACGCTAAGGCAAGAGGCATAGAGGCAAGAGGCAGGAGGCAAGAGGCAGGAGGCAAGAGGCAAGAGACATAGAGGCATAGAGGCAAGAGGCAAGAGGCAAGAGGCAAGAGGCAGGAGGCAGGAGTGAAGGAAATTTTTCTCACTGTGTTTCGAAAAAAATTTATATAATTGCTTTTCGAGCACCGTGTTAACTTTTGGCGAAGCCAAAAATTTCACGAAGGCGAAGGTAATGCTTCACAGGAGCTTTGATTCTACTTCACGTTGCTATAGTCAATGCTTCACAGGAGCCTTGCTCCTGCTTCACTGCTCACGGCACATTTCATTGCAAACGCACAGCGTTTGCTTTACCAGCGACTTGGCTTTTGAGGACGATTTCCTCCAGGCATTCCACCTGGGAAACCTCCACCGCCCATTCCGCCACCCATTCCACCGCCACCGCCTGCAACGGTTGAAGATTGAGTAATGGTTGCCACAGACGTTCCGCCTTCATAGGAGTTTTCCTTATAAAGCCCGTCGGTGCTTTCGCCATTTCCTTTTCCGCCTGTCCATATTTGGTAGGTTTCACTTGTTTTAAGCTCGGGAGATGAGAAAACCAGATGTCCGAACTGTTTTGAAGTTTTGAAAACGCAGAGGATTTTGCCCGTTGAATCCTTTATGGCAATCGTTGTGCCTGCAGTTCCATTGATGTAAGAGCCGAAAACGCACTGTGTTGTGCCTGAAGTTGAGCTGAGAATTTCCCCTGCCATGCCGTTGCTTCCAATGGAGAGAAGCATACCGCCTGTAATAGAAATACTTCCGTTATGGTCAACGGAGCTGTTGCCACCGTTGGTAGGTCCTTCGCAGATTACAACACCGTTTGATATTGATATGTTTCCGTTGGAATCAAGTCCGTCACCGCTTGCGTTTACGTAGATATATCCACCGCTTACGTTAAAGGCACAATTGGAATTTGCGGACATACCACCGCCCATTCCGCCAAAACCGCCTTTTCCGCCTGTTCCGTCCGAAGCATTAACGCCATCGTCAGATGCTTTAACTCTTGTGTTTCCACCCTTTATATTTATTTTTGCCGCTTCAAGCCCTTCGTAAGAGCGGGTAATATTTACGTTTCCGCCTTTTATGTTTATTTCAGATTCTGCGTGGAATCCGTCATCACCTGATGATGCGGTGATATCTCCGCCTTCAACGTTTATAACACCGTCAGAATGTATGGAGTCATCCGTTGAGGCTACGTTTATAATACCGCCTGTTACGGTTACATCCTTCGTTCCTTTGATGCCTTTTTTTGATTCTGTGGAGGAAGCTCCTTTTCCAGAATTTATTGTGATTGTACCACCGCTTATGCAAACACCATTTTCGCCTTGTATTCCGTCAAGGGCTGAAGTTATATTCACTGTTCCGTTTTCAATGTTTACAAAACCTACGTTACCAATACTTGTATTTGAGGATTGGATTCCGTCTGCGCCTGCGTTAACGGTTATATTTCCGCCACAGATTCCGACACAGTCTTTTCCCTTTATTCCGTCATTTTTTGCTGTGACTTCAATTTTGCCTTCGCATATTTTAAGCTTGTCTTTACATTGAATACCGTTTTTAAAAGAGGCTTCTACCAAGAGCGTTCCTTTCCCGTTGAAAGTCAGGTCGTCCTTGGAGAATATAGCTGCTGACGGTTCTTCGTTGGCTTCGTCGTCATAAACGTAGGAATCAGAATCTTTAAAGGTGTTTACTGTATTTTCTTGTAACGTAACAATAACCTTGTCTGCAGATGCAACGTAAAGAGGAGCGGATGTGCTGCAGGTGACCGAAAGACCCTTCAATATAAGTCTTACGGGGTCTGGGTCTGACGAGTTTACAATTATTCTTCCGTCGAGAGTGCCTTCGATCAGATATACACCGCTATTTGTCACGGTTATGATACCGCCTTCTGCTTCTGCACCCTCACCGTCTATTGTGACGGACGCACTTTCGCATTTTATTTTTACTGCAGAGTTTTCGTCAAAATCTGTTTCAAGATCTGTTTCCTTATAGGAAACTTTATAACTCAATTCTTTGTAAATTCCTGAAGAGGAAGAATTTTCGGACTCGGTATTTTCATCACTTGTTTCAAAGTCGGGTTTTTCTTTACTTTCTTCACCTTTGCTTGATTGGGAAACGGATTGGGATTTATCGTTCGAAAGAGTTGATGAAAATATTTCTTCTCCGACACACGAGGACAAAAGTAAAGCGGAAATTGATAAAATTGATATAAGTTTAAATAATTCTTTTTTCAAAATAAGCTTCTCCTTGTATAAATTCTTATACTGAATTTATACACCTGGATTATTAAAGCAAGATTAACTATAAAAAGATAGCTTTATATAAAACTTTTTTGCGGTTTTATTTAATACTATATTTTCTTGAATCTCAGCCTTGAAGCATTGGAAACCACACATATGGAGCTAAGACTCATAGCGATAGCGGCGAAGGGAGGTGACATCTGAATAAAAGGAATTGCACCTGCCGCAATGGGAATACAAATGGAATTGTATATAAGAGCCCAGAAAAGATTCTGCTTTATAATTGAAAGAGCGTTTTTACCCAATCTGACAGCAGATGAAACTTTCGTAAGATTTTCCGACATAGTGACTATATCAGCGGATTCAACGGAAATATCCGTTCCGCTGCTTACGGCAATACCAACGTTTGCACTGATAAGAGATGGGGCGTCGTTTGTTCCGTCGCCTACCATAATGACTTTTTCGCCTTTTTCCTTTAATTCTCTTATATATCTTTCTTTGTCTGCAGGCAAAAGAGAGGATTTATAGTTTTCAATTCCCGTTTTTGATGCAATGTCAGAAACGGAAGCTTCGTTATCACCGCTTAGCATTATAACCTGAAGTCCCATTTCTTTAAGACGGGTTATACCTTCTTTTGCATCAGCTCGCGGAACGTCCGAAAGAGCAATGTATCCTATATATTCACCGTCACAAGCAAAATAAAGCAATGTTTTTCCGCTGTTGGTAACGTCTGGAACACTAATACCGTTTTCTTCCATGAAGCGAAGGTTTCCGCCGATTATCCTTTTTTCTTTTCCGTTTTCTTCAATAAAGCCTTCAACACCTCTGCCTGCGATGGTTGAAAACCCCGTTATCTTTTCAACCTTTACCGATGAGTAGTATTCTCTGATAGAAGCTGCAGCAGGATGTGAGCTTTGCGCTTCAATGGATGCGGCGTATTTTGCAAGAAGCTCGTCTTTTTCAGAAACAGCTTCCGTTACGGTAAGCTTTCCCGTTGTAATCGTTCCCGTTTTGTCGAAAATAACAGTTGTTGCTCTGCCCGTTTCTTCAAGAGCAGCTGCGTTTTTTATCAGAATACCTTTGCTTGCGCCTTTACCCACGGCAGCCATTACAGCCGCGGGAGTGGCAAGTCCGAGAGCACAGGGGCAGGAAACGACTAAAACTGCAACAGCGTGAGTTATAGCTGAAGAAGGATTTCCGAAAATAAGATGGCATATTCCTGTTAGAATAGAAATTCCTATAACAGATGGAACAAAATATTTGCTTACTTGGTCTGCGAAACGGGCTATTGGTGCTTTCGTTGCGGATGCTTCTTCCATCAAGGATGCTATTTTATCAACAATTCTGTCACCGTTAACGCTTAACGCTTCTATTTTCACGTAGCCTGAAAGATTTATTGAGGATGAAATAACCTCGTCACCGAAAGAAAGGTCTGAAGGCAGGCTTTCGCCTGTAATTGCACTTGTATCAAAGGAAGCCGCCCCTTCGATTATGATTCCGTCAACGGGAACAGTTCCCCCTTCTTTGACGATAACCACGTCCCCTTCTTTAATTTCGGAAACCGGAATCTTGTAAACCCCGTTTCCCCGTTCAACTTCAGCAACGTCAGGAATAAGGCTCATAAATTCGCCTATGGAATCGAAGGCTTTTTTCTTCACTCTGCTTTCTATATATTTTCCAAGGGAAACAACGGTGAAAATCATAATAGCACCGTCGAAATAATAGTCTCCGCCTGTTATGATTGAAGCCGTGCTATATAAAACCGAGGCGATAACCCCCGTTATGACAAGAGATTCCATATTTGGAGAGAGTGAAATAAACCCTTTTATACCGCGAACGAAATAACCACTGCATATTCCGCAAATAATCAGGGATAAGGCGAGCTGTAAAATCCCTGAAAGTGTTATATCCTTTACAAAATGCATAACAATATGCGCAAGAACAAGGATTATTGCACAAAGAATTATTCTGAGCGTTGCTCTGTCCTTCTTTTCTTCTTTTGGTTCTTTGCCCTTTTCGTAGATATCAAATCCGAGGGATTTAACAGCAGATATTATCTCTTTTTCGTCACCGTCAAATTCAACGGTTAAAAATCCCGATGCCAATGATGCGGAAGCGGATTTGACCGATTCCAATTTTGAAAGCTTCCCTTCAATAGAATTAACGCAGGATTGACATCGTATTGTTTGTACTTTATAGGTTTTTTTCATGATACCATCTTTCAATAATCAGTTTTTGTGTTAAAGGCTTGCTTTCTCTTTTGCTTCTTTTCTCTTTCACTGAAAGAGAAAAGAAGAGGGCTTTATTCCAAAAAGCCCTCGACAATTACAGTTTCTGCTTCTTCAGTTGTAAGTCCAAGAGTTTGGAGCTTGAGAAGCTGTTCGTTATTGATTCTGCCGATAGCGGCTTCGTGAATCATTTGTGCATCAGCTGAGTTTGCAACGATTTCGGGAATAGACGTTACAACCGCATTATCCATTATAATTGAGTCACATTGAATATGGGCGGCACAAGCAGAATTGCCTATGGCACGTGGGTGGAATATCTGTTTGGAAGAATCTCTTGCAACAGAACGGGAGATTATTCTAAGCGCTGCCCCTTCGCCTTCAAGAGAAATATCAACGTCAGATTTTGCAATCTGTTCGTCGTGGGTAACCAAACGCTCCGTCATGTTAAGCTTTGCGTTCGCTCCAACCTTTGCAAACGTTCTGCGATCCGTTGATGTGACGCCTTCAATCTGAGTTGTGTCAAGATCGAAAACAGAGTCCTCGTCCATATATATTTCGGTTATGGGGTTCATAACGTTTTCGCCTGCACCACCACCGAAATGTTTTTCAGTATAACGTACCTTTGCACCTTTTCCTAAATGGAATGCGTGCACCCCGTCATGACGGCTTGAATTGCAGGTGTCATTGTTGTGAATGCCGCAACCTGCAACAATTTCACATTCGGCATTTTCTCCGACGTAAAAATCGTTATAAACAAGCTCGGAAATACCACCGTCGGTGATAATAACGGGGATATGAACACGTTCTCCTTTGGAGTTCGCTTTTACGTATACGTCAATTCCGCTTTTGTCTTTTTTTGGTTCGATTTTAACGTTTTCCGTTGAATTTCTCAAAACACCTTCACCGTTTTTTCTTACGTTTACCGCTCCGTCAGGAATGGCAGGCATATCGGCAATAGTTTTGAGCAAGGAAAAATCGTCGATTGATAGAAGTTTTTTAGAAAGATTTAAAAGATCAGACATCTATTTTTCCGTCCGTATTATTTTATTTGAGTTTACCACAGGATTTGTTGAAATATCCTGCAAGCTTGGGAAGCATTTCGCCACCTGGTGCTATTTCGGAGATTTTTCCACCCGAAATAACAGCAATTCTGTCAGCAAGCTTCATTATTCGTTCCTGATGGGAAATTATAACGGTTGCGCCTTTTCCTTTCTGGGAAGCAAAGGTGTCAACGAGCATATTGAAGCTCCAAAGGTCAATTCCTGCTTCGGGTTCATCGTAAATTGCTACTTTAAGCTTTCTTGCAAGTATTGAAGCAACCTCAATTCGCTTTAATTCGCCGCCTGAAAGTGATGTATCAAGGGGTCTGTTCAGATATTCCTTCTGACAAAGACCAACCATGGAGAGCAAATCGCAACAGCAATCATCGGAAAAGTTTTCTCCACATGCAATTTTGAGAAGTCTTCTCACGGTAAGGCCCTTGAAGCGGGCAGGAGTCTGAAATGCGTATCCGATCCCTTTTTGCGCACGCTCTGTTATGGGCATATTTGTAATATCTTCACCGTCAAGAAGAATTTTACCCGATGTGGGTGTAACTATACCCATCATTATTTTCGCAAGTGTAGTTTTACCGCCGCCGTTAGGTCCTGTAAACAGAAGAATCTCTCCATCGTTGACCGTCAAGCTTATATCATCTATTATTTTTTTGTTTTCTGCAACAAAGGATATATTTTTTAATTCCAGCATAGCTTCAATCGGCGACTATCTCGGTGTAAGTATCGTCCGAATCCTTTTTAACTTTTTTTAATATTCCTTTTGAAACGTCTGTAATGTATTCAATGTCGTCCGCTTTTAAGTAAGAAAGACCTGCTTTGACGTTTTCAATGGATGTTTTGTTGTGTATATCCGAGCCTATAACACCAATATACCCTTTTTCCAAATATTTAATCAGCTTTTTCCTCTGGAAAAAGTTTGTGAGTGAGGAAAGATTTATCTGTGCCACACATCCCATTTCAAGAAGGTGATAAAGATTCTTTTCTTTAATCAAAAATGGATATCTGTCAATATGTGCAAGTATAGGAACAAGGTTATAAGAATAAACCAGCTGTCTTATCATGGCTTCTGTGGAGTTTGTGAATTCTTTTTCGTACAAAAGCTCCGTGAGCATGAATTTACCGCTCATATCTACGGTAAGAGGCGTCAAGTCTTCGTTGTTGAAAATTATCGGTTCAAGATAAACCTCGGAAGCCAGATGAAGCTTTGGAAAGCTTTCATTTGTCTTTTCCAATTTTTCCGCAAGAATTTTACAGGACGTATCACGCCTTGATATAAAATCCTGAATTTTTTCTTGCGCGGGATAATAGTGAGGTGACAACACAACGTGCGTCATCCCCAAATCCTTTAGGGATTTGAGAAGATATATTGAATCTTCCACGGTTTTTGCACCGTCGTCAATTGCGGGAAGAATATGTGTGTGAAAATCTACCATAAGCCGTCACCGTATTATTCTGCGCTGCTTTCGGATTTTTCGTTGACTTCGATAAATTTTTCATCTTTCGTATGCTCGTCACGACGTTCTTTGTCTCCGTAGGTTGCGGCATAGGTATAAGAATCAAATGAGCCATAATGCCCGTACTTACCGTACTTACCGTACTTACCGTATTTTCCGTATTTTGAGGATTTTCCGTATCCACCTCTTCCAATTTTTTCTCCTCCTAAGCCGTTGTATACGATACCTATGATTTTTGCGGAGATAAATTCAAGTGAGTTTATTGCTTGCTTAAGCTCGTCGTGGGTTGAATAATCCTGTCTTATAACCAATATGACACCGTCGGATATTCGTGCGAGGCTGAGACCGTCGGAAAGAATATTTATTGGGGGGGTATCGATTAAAATATAGTCATACTTTTCCGCAAGTGAGGAAAGAAGTTCTTTCATTCTGTCGCTACCAAGCATTTCTGACGGGTTAGGGGCAGAAATACCAGCTGTAAGCACGTGTATTCCACTGTATTCATCAAGAATCTGAACGCTGTTTTCGAAACTTGAAAGTTTGCTCAATACGTTTGTAAGACCCGATGAATTCTTTATTTTAAAGGTTTTATGCAAACGAGGTTTGAGAAGGTCGCAGTCTATAAGGAGAACTCTGTAATATGCTTTCGCAAGGGATACTGCAACGTTTGCAATAGTTGTGGATTTTCCTTCTGAAGGGATGGGACTTGTGAAGGTTATTACCTTGCATCCATCCTTGATGAGGGACAAAACTATATTAGTTCTTACAGCTTTATATGCTTCTTTAACGGAAAAGGAAAGGAGTTTGTCTTTCTCGCTTTCAGGATGATATCCAGACGTATAGATTTTTCTTTCGTTACTCAATTTGCGTTTACCAAACATCAAAAGCTTCCTCCTTTATTTTTTGTTTTTCTTGTCCATTTCCTCAATCTTCGAGGATTCGTCGGAATAAGTTCCATATCCACCGTAAGCATATTTCTTTCCCTTTTTTACAGGAGCCGAAGAGAATGATGGAACGACACCCAATACAGGGATTTTGTATCTGTCCATGTCTGCAATCGTACGAATTCTGATATCTTGTATTTCCTTAACATATCCTATGCCAAATGCGGTAATTGCTCCTACAACAGAAAGGATAAGCGAAAGGTATCTGTTTTTTGTTACAGATGGTATGGGGGGACGGGGGCTTTCAACAACCTGAACGCTGTTTACACGGAAATTGTTGAAAAGATAATCGTCCATATAAAGACTTAGTGTTGTCGCTACTTCTTTTGTAAGATCAGGGCTGTATGTAAATACTGAAAAACGAACTATTGCTGATTCATCACGAACCGCAGGGGATACGCAGCCTTTAAGATAACTTGCGGTAACCTTATCTCTCCATTTTTCGGGAAGTTGTTGCCTTAATTCTTCGTAAAACTTAAATGTATCTATGGTGAGAAGATAAGTGTCAACGTATTTGGCTTCTGAGTCCATATATTTAACGTAATCTTCAACGCTGGATGAGGTCGTGTGGATGTAGAGATCTGTATACGAATAATAGGAAACGTTAGTTTTCTTTATGGTAATATAGTATCCCAAGGCATAAAATGCAATAGCGAAAACTATAATAAGCAAAAAGAAACGTTTAACCACCTTTATGATTTTTTCCAGAGAAAAAGAAAAATCCATTTGACTTGCCTCCAAAATAAGAATTAGTATAAAAAATGTAAGCAATGAGAAATATCATGAATGGGACGTCTAAATTCACATCATCAAACTCCCTATCTTGCGAAAAAATAAGTTTTTGATAATAAATACACAAAATTAACCTTATTCACTATAACAAAAATTTTATCTTTTGTCAAGAGAAAAACGAAATATATTATTGACAATTTATAATTTATGTAGTAAAATACCCCTCATAAGCGGATATGTATTCGGATACTATCCGTGGAAAGTGAAAATAAGTAAGAAAGACAGGTTGAAATTATGTCAGACAGAGTTTTTAATTTTTCCGCGGGACCTTCCATGCTCCCTCTTGAAGTGCTTGAAAAAGCATCGTCCGAACTTTGTAATTACAATGGCTCGGGAATGAGTGTTATGGAAATGAGCCACCGTTCGGCAGTATACGAAGAAATTATTCACGCAGCAGAAGCATCTCTCAGAAAACTCATGAACATTCCCGATAATTACAAGGTTCTTTTCCTTCAGGGCGGTGCGACGGCTCAGTTTGCCGCTATCGCTATGAACTTCATGACAAAGAACAAGAAGGCTGACTATATTGTTTCAGGTCAGTTCTCGGGTAAGGCTGCTGAAGAAGCCGCAAAATACGGCGAAGTTAAAATAATTGCAAGTTCCAAAGATAAGAACTTCACGTATGTTCCTAAAGTTGAAAAATCCGACATTTCTCCCGATGCAGATTACGTTCATATCTGTTATAACAACACTATTTTCGGAACTGTTTACAACTACGTTCCCGATACGGGTGATATCCCATTGATTGCTGATATGTCATCAGGTATTCTTTCTCGTCCTATTGACGTAAGCAAATATGCGGTTATCTATGCAGGCGCACAGAAAAACATCGGACCTGCTGGTGTTACTCTCGTTATCGTGAGAGAAGATATGCTCGGCAATGCTTCTCCTGAAACACCCGTTATTCTCAACTACACCGTTCAGGCTAAAAATGAATCTATGTATAATACGCCTCCTACGTACGGTATCTATTTTGCAGGTCTCGTTTTCGATTACCTTCTCGAAAAGGGCGGACTTGAAGAAATGGAAAAAATCAACGTTGCAAAAGCAAAAATGCTTTACGATTATCTTGATTCTTCCAAGCTCTTCAAGGCAACTGCTGAAAAAGAACACCGCTCTCTCATGAACGTTTGCTTCGTTACAGGTGATGCAGACCTCGACAAGAAATTCTGTTCAGAGGCAACTAAAGCGGGCTTTGTTAACCTCAAAGGACACAGATCCGTTGGCGGTATGAGAGCATCCATTTACAATGCAATGCCCACAGAAGGCGTTGAAAAGCTCGTTGAATTCATGAAGGAATTCGAAAAAGAAAACGCATAACTCGGAGGAAAAAATGAAAAACATAAAACTTCTTAATAAGATAAGCAAATACGGTACGGAAAAATTCGACACCGCAAAGTATAACGTTTCCGAAGCGGTTGAAGCACCCGATGCCATAATGGTTCGTTCCGCTTCAATGCATGAAATGGAATTCGGAAAAGAACTTCTTGCTGTTGCACGTTGCGGTGCAGGTGTTAACAACATCCCTTGCGACAAATGCGCAGAACAGGGTATAGTTGTTTTCAACACTCCCGGTGCGAACGCAAACGGTGTTAAAGAACTCGCTATCGCTTCTCTCCTTATGGCATCCCGTGATATCGTAGGCGGTATCGAATGGGCAAAAGGTCTTGAAGGAACTGAAGACGTTGCAAAAGCGGTTGAAAAAGGCAAGTCTGCTTTCGTCGGCCCTGAACTCAAAGGCAAAACTTTGGGTATTATCGGTCTTGGTGCTATCGGTGGTATGGTTGCTAACGCAGCCATCGCACTTGGAATGAACGTTCTCGGTTGTGACCCTTACATGACAGTTGACGCAGCATGGAGACTTGACGTTAACGTTAAAAAGGCTGAAACTTTTGAAGACGTTTACGCTGCAAGCGATTACATATCTCTTCACGTTCCTGCAACTCCTCAGACAAAGGGAATGATTAACGAAAATACCTTGTCCATTATGAAGGATGGTGTAAGAATCATTAACCTTTCCAGAGCTGACCTTGTTAATATTGCAGATATGAAGGCTGCTCTTGAATCGGGTAAAGTTGCAAGATACGTAACAGACTTCCCCAACAACGAAACAGTTGGCGTTAAAGGAATTGTTGCAACTCCTCACCTTGGTGCTTCCACTCCTGAATCTGAAGATAACTGTGCAGTTATGGCTGCTGAAGAACTTATCGATTTTATCGAAAACGGTAATATTAAGCATAGCGTAAACTATCCCGATACTGTTCTTCCCAAAACAGGAACAAAGAGAATTGTTGTTCTTCACGAAAACATTCCTAATGTTCTTACAAACCTTTCGGGTGCGTTCGGAAGCGACGGAATAAACATCGAAGGAATGATCAACCGTTCCAAAAACACAAAGGCTTGCACTTTGATCGATACAAATTCTGACATTACCGAAAAGATGATTTCTGACATCGAAGCAGTTGAAGGCGTGATCAGAGTAAGAGTTATCTAAAATTTGTATAAATAATCAGAAAAACTCCGGAAGGGGTTTTTCTTTGTTTATAAGGAAGGCAGGAGGCAAGAGGTGGAAGAAAAGATTTCTCCCGATGGTCGAAAAACACATTGAATTGAAAATTGACGGTTGAAAATTGAAAATTATGGAAATTTTTCTCCCGATGGTCGAAAAATATTTTATTATATTATCCAAAATGAGAATAGATAAAGCACGGGCTTGAGAATCCTCGGAACCATGCTTTTCAATCATTCCGCATTCCGAATTCCGAATTACTATTGCCTCCTGCCCAAAAAATCTTTTCAACTTTTTTCAAAAAAGCTATTGACAAAAGGAAATATTTGTGCTAATATCACATACTGCGCCTATCATAGTTTGTATGGGCGTAGTATGCCGTTTTTGCGGTAAAGATACAGAAATATCCGCTTAATACCAAGGAAACAGCCATGAATGAAATGGGATTTTTTGTTATCAAAGTGATAATAATGTATTAAGACGCATGAAATGGTTTTACGTGGCGAGAAAATTTTAAAAAAGCAATTTAAGGAAGTTTTCAATAAATTTTTTCAAAATTTATTGAAAAAATTCAGAGAAAAATCCGAGCGGAAATCTTCATAGCCACATGCTTTGTGAAAACTTTGTGACAATAACGAAGGAGAGAGTGAGAAAATGGTAAAAGACTGTAAGTTGGGCAGAAATGTGAGAAAGTCATTTTCAAAGCACGAAGAAGTGCTTGATATGCCGGATCTTATAGAGATTCAGAAAAAATCCTTCAGGGAATTCATCGAAAAAGGTATAAGAGAGGTTCTTGAAGACGTCTCCCCGATGGTTGACTATTCAGGTAATCTTATTATCGAGTTCTACGATTATTCCTTGAGTGACACGCCCAGATTCTCCGTGGAAGAATGTAAAGAAAGAGACGTGGACTATTCCGTACGTTTCACTGTTAACGCTCGTCTTATAAACAAGGCGACCGGAAACATTATCAACCAGAGTGAGATTTTCATGGGCAACTTCCCCATGATGACAGACGGTGGTACGTTTATTATCAACGGTGCGGAAAGAGTTATAGTTTCTCAGATCGTTCGTTCACCAGGCGCATATTATGAAAGCACCAGTGACAAAAACGGAAAAGAACTCTTTTCTTCAACTATTATACCTTACCGTGGTGCATGGCTTGAATACGAAACGGATGCTTCCGACGTATTCTACGTAAGAATAGATAAAAACAGAAAACTTCCTGTTACTGTTCTTCTCAGAGCCTTCGGCTTGGGCGAGGACGAGCAGATTTACGAACTTTTCGGTAAAGAAGAAAAACTTGAGAGAACAATTGAAAAGGATATATCCGTTTCCGAGGCTCTCAAATATAAAACTTCTCCATCTGATGAAGCTCTCAAAGAAATCTATAAGAAGCTCCGTCCTGGCGATCCCCCGATTGTTGAAAGTGCGCAGGTACTTCTTAATAACCTTTTCTTTGATACCAAGCGTTACGAAATTTCTTCCGTTGGTAGATATAAATTCAACAAAAAACTTTGCCTTGCAAAACGTATTGTTGGTCTCACCCTTGCTGAACCCGCAGTATCTGCAATTACAGGTGAAGTAGTTTGCATGCCAGGTGAAAAAATCACCAAGGAAATAGCAGAAGAAATAGAAAACAACGGCGTATGGAGAGTTGTTGTTGATACTGAAGACGAAAGCGGTATCGTTGTATTCTCCAACAAAACCGTTGATGCTGAAAAACTTTGCGGTATCTCTAATGAAGAATTGGGACTTTCCGAAAGAGTCAGCATCGAGCCCTTCATGGAGATTATCGAAGAAGTCGGAACATCTGACCTCAAGGCTCTCCGTGAAGCAATCAGAGACAGACATGACGAATTGGTTGCAAAACATATCACTCTTGATGATATATTTGCTTCCGTTAACTATATGTTGAACCTTAGCCACGGTGTGGGCAAATGCGATGACATAGATCACCTTGGCAACAGAAGACTCCGTTCCGTTGGTGAACTTTTGCTCAACCAGTTGAGAATTGGTTTCTCCAGAATGGATAGAAACGTAAAAGATAAGATGAATGCACAGAACATGGAAAACGTTACTGTTCAGTCACTTATCAACACAAGACCTATTTCTGCCGCTATAAGAAACTTCTTCGGTTCATCTCCTCTTTCACAGTTCATGGATCAGACGAACCCCTTGGCAGAACTTACACATAAGCGTCGTCTTTCCGCATTGGGTCCTGGAGGACTTAGCAGAGACAGAGCATCATTCGAGGTTCGTGACGTTCACTATACCCATTACGGAAGAATGTGTCCTATCGAAACCCCTGAAGGTCCTAACATCGGTCTTATTTCCTATCTTTCCACATACGCAAAGGTTAACAAATTCGGATTTATCGAAGCTCCTTACAGAGTTGTTAAAGACGGCGTAGTTACGAAAGAAATCAAATACCTTACTGCAGACGAAGAAGATGAATGCGTTGTTGCAACGGCAGACGAACGTCTTGACGAAAACGGCAACTTCCTCAATAAGAAGGTAGTTTGCAGACATAAGGATTATATTGGCGAGTTCGAACCCGATGAAGTAGATATGATGGACGTATCTGCAAAAATGGTAGTTTCCGTCGCAACCGCAATGATCCCCTTCCTTGAAAACGACGATAACTCCAGAGCTCTCATGGGTTCAAACATGCAGAAGCAGGCAGTTCCTCTTATGGTTACCGAATCCCCCATAGTTGCTACGGGTATGGAATACAAGGCAGCCAAGGACTCTTGGGTAATGGTACACGCTGTTCGCGATGGTGTGGTTGAATCCGTTACCGCTGACAGAGTTATTACCCGTGCTCCCGACGGCACGAAAAATATTTATAATCTTACTAAATTCAAGCGTTCCAACCAGGGCACTTGCGTAAACCAGAGACCCGTTGTACACAAGGGCGACATCGTTAAGGAAGGCGACCTTATTGCAGATGGACCTTCAACGAGCAACGGCGAAGTTTCTTTGGGTAAAAACGTTCTCATCGGATTTATGACTTGGGAAGGTTACAACTACGAAGACGCTGTTTTGCTTAACGAAAGATTGGTAAGAGAAGACGTATACACCTCAATACATATTGAGGAATATATGTGCGAATCCAGAGATACGAAATTAGGCCCTGAAGAAATTACACGCGATATTCCCAACGTTGGCGAATCAGTTCTTGAAAACCTCGATGAAAACGGTGTTATCCGCATCGGTGCAGAGGTTCGTTCAGGCGATATTCTCGTTGGTAAAGTAACTCCTAAGGGTGAAACAGAGCTTACTCCCGACGAAAGACTTCTCAGAGCTATCTTCGGTGAGAAAGCAAGAGACGTAAGAGATACTTCTCTCAAACTTCCTCACGGTGAACAGGGTATAGTTCTCGACGTTAAAGAATTCTCAAGAGACGATTGTGACGTTCTCCAACCCGGCGTTATCAAAGTTGTAAGAGTTTATATTGCTCAGAAACGTAAGATATCCGTTGGTGATAAGATGGCTGGTCGTCACGGTAACAAGGGTGTTATTTCAAGAATACTCCCAACGGAAGATATGCCTTTCCTTCCCGACGGTACACCGCTTGACATTGTTCTTAACCCCCTCGGTGTTCCTTCACGTATGAATATCGGACAGGTTCTTGAAGTTCACTTGGGTATTGCCGCAAAGAAATTGGGCTGGAAAGTAATGACCCCCGTATTTGACGGTGCAAACGAAAGAGATATTGCGGAATGTCTCAGAATGGCAGGACTCCGCGATGACGGTAAAACAATACTTTACGACGGTAGAACGGGTGAACCTTTCGACAACCCAGTAACCGTTGGATACGTATACTTCTTAAAACTTCACCACTTGGTTGATGATAAGATTCACGCAAGATCCACAGGTCCTTACTCCCTTGTTACGCAACAGCCTCTCGGCGGTAAAGCACAGTTCGGCGGACAGCGTTTCGGTGAAATGGAAGTTTGGGCGTTGGAAGCATACGGTGCGGCTTACACACTTCAGGAAATCCTTACAGTTAAGTCCGACGATATCAAGGGACGTCTTGAAGCATTCCGTGCTATCGTCGAAGGAAAGAATATTCCTAAACCAGGTGTTCCTGCATCCTTCAAAGTTCTTGTTAAAGAACTTCAGGCATTGGGTCTTTCTATCAGAGTATTCGATAAGAATAACAATGAAATCAATCTTAAGGATTATTCTGATGAAAACGAAAGTCCTATCCCAAGAGGTGACGAGGATGAATTCGACGTATCCGTATTGGGTGAATCAATGATGACCGACGATTATGACGGTATGCAGAACGTCGAAGAAGATTCCGATCTTGATGAATCAAGCGATGATTACAGTGCAGCGGGCAGCTTTGGCTCTGATGCAGAAGATTTTGAATAATAAGAGGAGGTAATAGACATGATTGAACATGAACACGTAGAATTTGAGTCGATTCAGATTGGTCTTGCATCTCCCGAGGAAATCCGTAAATGGTCCTACGGCGAAGTTAAAAAGCCTGAAACCATCAACTACAGAAGCCTTAAACCCGAAAAAGACGGTCTTTTCTGTGAAAGAATATTTGGGCCACAGAAGGACTGGGAATGTAGTTGCGGAAAGTACAAGAGAATCCATGAAAAAGGTCAGGTTTGTGAAAAGTGTGGCGTTGAGATTACAACGAACAAGGTAAGACGTGAAAGAATGGGTCACGTTGAACTTGCCGCTCCTGTTTCCCACTTCTGGTATTTCAGAGCGATCCCTTCAAGATTGGGACTTATGCTCGACCTTTCTCCAAAGAATCTTGAAAAGGTTCTCTATTTTGCGAACTATATTGTTCTTGATCCGGGTCCCGTTGAATCCTTAAAGAAGATGCAGATTCTTACGGAATCCCAGTATAAAGAATACTATGAAAG
>JAZOCZ010000057.1:0-2723 GCA_045596755.1 Eubacteriales bacterium
ATTTCAGGCCCTGCTGATGATAGCTCTCCCATGTATGAAAAAGCAGATGCTTTTGTCAGAGGTTTAAAGGTTCTTAGGATAAAGGAAATTGATGCCAAGGAATCTCAGGAAGAAGTTGAAGAAGATTATATCGTTGATGAAAAAGCAAGAACTGCTGTTCTTACTACAAATGGTGTAAAAAAAGCTGAAAAATATTTTGGCGTTGATAACCTTGGTGATATCGAAAATAACGATATCATGCATTATATCAACAACGCTATCCGTGCCCGTGGCGTTATGAAAAACGAGGTTGATTACATTGTAAAGGATGATCAGGTTCTTATAGTTGATTCCTTTACAGGAAGAATCATGCATGGACGACGTTATTCCAACGGCCTTCATCAGGCGATAGAAGCCAAAGAAGGTGTTAAAGTCGAAAAAGAAAACAAAACTCAAGCGACGATTACCTATCAGAACTTTTTCAGACTTTATACAAAACTTTCAGGTATGACAGGTACTGCTTTAACCGAAGAAAACGAATTCAGAGAAATTTATGCTTTGGACGTTGTTGAAATTCCAACAAATAGACCAATGATAAGAAAAGACCTTAATGACGTTGTTTATACAACTGTGAAAGGTAAATATGCAGCAATAGTGGAGCAAATAAAAGCCTGTCACGAAAAGGGACAACCGGTTCTTGTTGGTACGGTTTCAATTGATAAATCTGAACTTTTATCAAAAATTCTTACCAAGCATGGAATTAAGCATAACGTTCTTAACGCTAAATATCATGAAAAAGAAGCTGAAATTATAGCACAGGCAGGTAAATTTGGTGCTGTTACTATTTCTACCAACATGGCAGGTAGAGGTACTGACATTATGCTTGGCGGTAATGCGGAATTTTTGGCAAAGAAGAAGCTTCGTGAAGAAGGCTATGATGAAGCCATGATTTATGAAGCTACAAGTTTCGGAGAAACCAACAATCAATCAATTTTGGAAGCAAGAGAAAAATTCAAGAAATATAATGATGCTTTCCAAAATGAAATCAGTACAGAAGCACAAAAAGTAAGAGATGCAGGCGGTTTATTCATTTTAGGCACTGAACGTCATGAAAGCAGACGTATTGATAACCAGTTGAGAGGCCGTGCAGGAAGACAGGGTGACCCAGGTGAGAGCAGATTCTTTATTTCATTGGAAGATGACTTGATGCGTTTGTTTGGCGGTGAACGTCTTACAGGCATTGTAAGCAGACTCAACATTCCTGAATCTCAGGCAATCGATGCAAAACTTGTATCAAACAGCATTGAAACCGCACAAAAACGCCTTGAAGGCACAAACTTTGAACGTAGAAAGCACGTTCTTGAATATGACGACGTTATGAATCAACAACGTGAAATTATCTACGGTCAGCGTAGAAGTGTTCTTGACGATTCTGATATGACAGAAAAAATCAAGAATATGATTCACGAAACGATTATTTCCGCACTGGATGATTTTGCATCATCAGAAATTCCCGATGAATGGAACTTTGAAGGTCTCAAATCTCATTTCAGAGGTGTTATAACAACGGATGATGATTTTAATTATTCATATGACGAACTGAATTCGTTGACGAGAGAAAAACTTGAAAAAGAACTTATCTCACGTGCAGATAAAAAATTCGAGGAACAGGAAATTCTTTTCACTCCCGAAATTTTTAAAGAAGTTCAGCGTGCTATCCTTCTCAGAGCGGTCGATAAACATTGGGTTGATCATATCGACGAAATGGATGACCTTATATCAGGAATAAATCTTCATGCATTTGCACAGCGTAGCCCAATAAATGAATACAAGATTCAAGGTGCTGAAATGTTTGACGCTATGATTTCTTCCATAAGGGAAGATACTGTAAGAATGGTGCTTACAGCAAAGCCCGCACAAAAAGTTGAACGTAAACAAGTCATGAACGCGGCAAACGCTGGTTTAAAAGGTCAGGCTCCTGAAAAGAAAACCGT
Source organism: Eubacteriales bacterium (assembly GCA_045596755.1). Classification (GTDB taxonomy): domain Bacteria; phylum Bacillota; class Clostridia; order Oscillospirales; family CAG-382; genus SIG653. The sequence continues at coordinate 1,974 of JAZOCZ010000057.1, forward strand.
TGTGAAGACAGTCGTTAAAAAGGCGAGTCCAAATGACCCTTGTCCTTGTGGAAGCGGTAAAAAATTTAAAAAATGCTGTGGTTCAGTCGTTGGAAAAACAGAAGAATAATTTATAAAACGGTGTAATATATGGGATTTGGATTATTGGCTCTTGGATATATATTTTTGAATTTCTATACAACAGGAGCAGATCTTATAGGATATATAATAATGCTATTTGCATTTTTGAAATTATCAAAAGTTGAGAAAGATTTCAAAAAATGCATAATTGCCGTTGTTATTTTAATACCCGTTGGACTATTTAATCTTCTGGGCTTTATTGACACCGCGTTCAGTTTGGGAATTCTCAAAAATTATGACTACGTAGTTCCTAATGTGAGTACGGAAGATTCTTATGAAGAATTTTCAGAAGAAATATTTTCTTCTGAAAATTCAGAGTCCGCCGCAGAAGAATTATCTGAAAGTCTCAATAAAAAGGATCAAGAGCGAAAAAAACGGTTGAATATTTTAGAAGGTATATTTAATGCTTTATTTATCTTCGGTTCTCTATGCTTGCATTATTTTTTTTACAAAAGCATACGAAAACTTTGTATCAATACGCAATGTGTAAAACTTGGGTATAAGGCGAGCAGGAATATGTATATAAATATTGCTTTCTTTTCAATTTGGGGGTTGTTGACAGCAGGCGGTACGAACATGGCAATTCTCAACATATTGACAACGCTACATTTCGTAATTCTCATTTTTAAT
>JAZOCZ010000058.1:0-1512 GCA_045596755.1 Eubacteriales bacterium
AGCAAAAGAAGCTCTCAAAGACGGATGCGACGAATTCGACATGGTTATTAACATCGGCAAACTCAAAGACAAGGATTATGATTTTGTACGCGCTGATATTGCCGCAGTTAAAGAAGCTATCGGAGACAAAACCCTCAAAGTTATTATTGAAACAGGTCTTCTTGAAGACGAAGAAAAAGTTGCTGTTTCCAAACTTTGCTTAGATGCAAAAGCTGACTTTGTAAAAACCTGCACAGGATTTGCAAAAGGAAGCGCAACCGTTGAAGATATCGCTCTCATCAAAGCAACTGTTGGTGACAACAGCTTTATCAAAGCATCAGGCGGTGTAAGAAACTACGAATCCGCTATGGCTCTCATCAACGCAGGTGCAAACAGAATCGGTGCATCCGCAGGCGTTGCAATAGTTGCTGACGAAAAGAAGTAATTCGGAATGCGTAATTCGGAATAATAAAAAGTTCAATTCAAGGTATTAAAGCCTCGGATTGAACTTTTTTATTATTGTGTATTTCGAATTAAAGGATTTACTCGTTCCTATTCCCTTGATGACGCAGCTTTTTGTCAAAAACGAGGTTTAGGCTTTCCTTTATGCTCTGACTCCACAGCTTCAAGCATTTCCGCATAATATCCAACGTCTTCCGATTCTTCCGACGATTCGGGTTCTTGGGGAAGTTCGGGAGCATTTGGATCAGGCTCAATTTCAGGAATTTTACCGCCTTTATATTGAGGATATGTTCTGTCGTTTATCTCCTTCATCCAAACCTCAATATCGTTAAAACAATTATCAAGCCATTCAAGACGAAGTTCTGTCCAAGCGATGAAGTATCTGTAATGTTCAAGATATGATCTCAATTCAACGATCTGTTTTGGCTCGCAGTTAACACGTTTTCCGAAGATATTCCAACGTACAAAATTGTTTTCAAGCTCTTCCCAATTAAGCTCTGCATAATCTTTCAATTCACCGAGAGTATCTTCAACGCAACCATAGAACACGGTGTTCCATCTTTGAAGGGCAAGTTCTCTGAACCACTCCATACGGCAAAGATAGATAAACCACCAATTCTGCTGTGTAAAACCGCTATATCTTCCCACGTAGATATTTTCATAGCTTCCCTTGTCGAGACGGTAATCGTTACCCATGGCTATATCAAAATCCCAAGCAGGCCCAAAGGTCAATTTATCGTCAGCGGTTCGCTTATACATATAGAAGCTGGACCATCCCACGTCTGTATTTTTCGTATATTCTTGCAGAAGGTACATATCAACGCATGAATCAATATCGATAAGGGCACATATTTTTTCTTTATCCTTGGTTGCAATAGCATCATTGATATCTATTATGCATTGTTTTATTGCTTTCATATGTTCCGAATCAATATAATCGGATTTAAGGCTGTAAAATTCCGCTCCCACCTGAACGTAATCAACGTTTTCCTTGCCTGAATAATAATCGTCAAGCTCGATTATAAATCCGCCTTTTTCCTTCGTTGCATCAACGCCCAATCGGGATTCCTC
>JAZOCZ010000059.1:0-2091 GCA_045596755.1 Eubacteriales bacterium
GACCCCATCCCAGACGTGTATAGTCAAGCTGACCGCCTCTTGATTTGAAAGTGCATTTAGTATTGCTGCCCGAAATATACAGATCGCCAAATTCCTGCCTGAGAGCAAAAGCTCCTGCGGTTGATTCAACAACTGCTCCTGGGGATATAGTAGTACCTGACCAGCAGTGAATACCTATGGAATAATTATGTTGGGTTGAACTTCCCGTTCCATTGCTGTCTACGTTGGCTATGAGAGTTCCTCCGATAACGTTCAGAGTTCCGCCTGTATCCACGCCGATGGAAAAACCTGAACTGCCGCCCCAAGCGTTACATTCCATAACACCGCTGTTTTCAACGAGCAATGAACCGCCTAATCCTGATATAACGTCGGTTGTGCTTATTCCCTTGTAGCAATAAGTTCCCCAGGTAACGCTACCCATTACAAACTGGCCGTCTGGAGTCGTGGTTACCTGCTCGCGTTCTGGACTGTAATCTGTTGAAGCAACTACCTTAGCCGAATCTGCTACCCTCATGGAAGCATGGTCTGTCAGAATGGCAATTTCGTTTGAACGGAAATACGCTTCTGTTCCCGCTCCTTCAATATTGATTGCGTAATCGTTTCCTGATCTTCCTTTTAGGCCTGCACAGAAAAGAGCCGCGGAGTTCAATTCTTTTGACTTTGTATCAGGATGTTCAAAGAAAGAACGCGCCATTACAAACGCTCCTCCGCTTTGGGTGTACGTACCCGAATGGGTGATCTGGAAGCTCAGATCAAACATACCGTTCAAATTGGCTTGTTTAGGACTTCTGGCTTCTATTCTTTTAACCTGTCCTGAATATATCCAAGGGTGAATTCCGGCTCCGATATCTGTCGTTATTCCATCCACGTCGCCAAAATATGCATAGATATGACCTGTATTTAAATCAGGCCACAGGTTATATCCCGTCCAAACCCATGAGTTAGTGTCTCCAGCTCCGATTTTGTCGTCTTCATTGAATCCCCATTCGCCTTTTTTATCCTGTCCTACGGAAATTGTACGGTCGTGAGCAATCAAAAACGCTTTTGCGTTAGCACCTTGGAAAACAACGTCTCCGCTTCCTATGGTTATAGCGGATTTTTGAACGGGCACTCCGAAGCTATTGACTTGAGGATAATTGTGAGGCTGACCTGCAAAGGAGTTCTCCAAATTCATTACAGTGTCGCCATTTTCGTCTAAATATCCTGGTCCATTGCAACCGCTATACAGAGTTCCTTCGCATACGAATTCTTTGCAGCAATATGAGAAGATAGCCGCAGCGCTTGAAGGAACGGAGGCAAAAACAGTTGCGGATGGTCTTATATAAAGAGCACCGTCAAAGCCAGCGGGGTCTGAAAAAACAATAGCTTCCATGGGCGAAATTGAACCGCCTGAGTAGGCTACGTGGTTCCCGTTCGAATCATGATAATGCCCATTACCGCAAGAACCGAAAATTTCGCTGACTCCGCCGTTGAAATTTATTTTATTTGCATAAGCCCCTATGGGACCCGTAGCAACGAAATGACCGCCATCAACGTTAAGCATGCCATCGCTTACAGCCCAGTCGTTTCTGCCAACACGAATACCGCATATCATTGTTTGTTTGTGAAATTCGGGAGAATGAAATTCCCCGTCCCACATGTAATGAGCACGAACATTACCATTGATAGTCGCTGTATTATATACACGGATAGCGTCTGAAAACCCTGTTCCGTCAAGAATCCAGTCGCCTGAGAAAAGTCCGTTTTCACCGTGCCACTCGCCCAACACGTCTTCATTCACGTTTTCGGAATCGATGATTCCACCGTTTTCGGAATCAACGGAAGACATACCAGCTCCGCCTGCATTTACGGTAATATTACCGCCTTCAACAACGAAGTTTTTACAAAGAATTCCGCCGCCTTGGGAATCCACGTCAATATGACCGCCGCCTACGGTGTCAACGGCATAGAACGTGCTTTTATCCATTATGATACCGCCTGTGGTATCAGTTTTGATATCAAGATTATGGCCGTTCATATCGATATAAAACGCGCTTGATCCAACGGTTGAAATCTGGCTTGCCTGCAGGCACTTACCTTCGTAGGTTATAT
>JAZOCZ010000060.1:0-9307 GCA_045596755.1 Eubacteriales bacterium
TTCCTTTGGTTTCATGTAGCTTCCGCTACACTCCGCCTCCGTCTCTTCGTTGTTCAATTTTCAAGGTTCTTGCTCCCCTCGCGGACAGCTTCGCTATTCTACCACATCTTTTTACTTTTGTCAATACCTTTTTTCAAAAAAATTTGAGTTTTTTTCAGAAAAATTTTTCAGATGTCAAAACGCACGCCCTTATATCCCATTTTATCCACTTTAAAGCGTTTTTTAAATCAAACTTTTTTTGATTTTTTTCAAAAAAACTTTATTTTCATCTTTTTTTATCCAAAAAACTCAAAAATGCATATTATGATAACAGAAAAATTTATAAAGGAGGAATTTTTATAACTCATTCCATTTGTATACTCGGTGGCGATTTACGTCAAATCACCGTTGGCAAGGAATTTCTTGATTCAGGGTTCAAGGTTTCGGTTTGCGGATTTGATAAACTTCGTGAAATCCCTTTGGGGCTTACTCTGAAGAACGACGTTAAATCCGCTGTGAGAAACTGCGATTTCGTTATACTCCCTTTGCCATATTCAAGAGACAAGAAAAACATTTCCGCCCCCTTATCCTCGAAACTGATTCCCATAGATACGATATTGGAATTCGGAAAGGAAAAAACATTCTTCGGCGGAATGTTGGACGGCGAAAAATTTGGCAAAGCTTCCTACGATTATTATGAAAACGAAGAATTAAAGGTTTTTAACGCCATTCCCACGGCTGAAGGTGCGTTATCCATCGCTCTGAACGAATCAACTGAAACGATTCACGGATGCAAAACCGCAGTTATCGGTTTTGGAAGAATTGGACGGATTTTAGGAAACATGCTAAAAAATCTGAATTCCGACGTTACAGTTGTTCACCGCAGCAATAAGGATGATGCATGGTGCAGTGCCTTCGGACTTGCCAGCGCAAACGTCAGAGATTTGCAATCTGTTTTAAAAGATAAGAAGATTATTTTCAACACAGTTCCTTTCGTTCTCATGACAAAGGATATCCTCCACAACTTGAGGCGCGACGTTATAATTATCGATTTGGCTTCCGCTCCCGGCGGAATCAATTACGAAGAAGGAAAAAACTTGGGGCTTAACGTCATAAAGGCTTTATCGCTACCCGGGAAACTTTCCCCCGTTACCGCGGGAAAAGCAATCAAGAAAAGCATTTACAATATTATATATGATAACAAACTGTTGGAGGTAGACAACTGATGAAAATACTTTTTGGGATATGCGGTTCTTTTTGCTGTCACCAATCCGCTATTGAAGTTCTGCAAGGGCTTGTAGGTGCAGGACATTCCGTAACCCCAATAATTTCAGAAAACGCCGCTACTCTTGATACACGTTTTGGAAGCGCCGGAAGCATTGTCGAGAAAGCAGAGAAGTTATGTGGCAAATCTGCAGTTTTAACAATACCGCAAGCAGAAAAGACGGTGACAGGCGGTGGATTTGACGTTATGGCTATTGTTCCTTGCACAGCCAACACAGCATCAAAGTTAGCTCAAGGCATTACAGACGGTGTGGTTACTATGGGCGCGAAAGCAATGCTACGAAACAAAAAACCCATTGCTATCGGTTTCGCCTCCAACGACGGACTTTCCGCGAGTCTTAAAAATATAGCTTTTCTTCTTGAACGTAAAAACTTCTATTTCGTACCGTTAAAGCAGGATGATTTCGTCAACAAACCTTCTTCCTTGGTTTGCGATTTTCATTTGACCGAACATACCATTTCAGCCGCTTTGTCGGGAAAACAGATTCAGCCCGTGTTTCGTGCGCCATTGAGCAAAGGAGAATGACATGACAGTTTTTTTAAGTCCTTCCGCGAAAAACTACATAAAATCAAAGAACGGAAAAACCGAGGCTGAATACACGTCTATTCTTGCTGAAAATATCGAAAGCACGCTGAAAACGGAAGGGATAAACGTCTTCAAAAGCCCCCCCTTATCTACACCCACAGAAGCAGCAATATGCTCCAACGACAAAAATATTGATTTACATATTGCACTTTCCACTCTTTGTTCTCCCACGCGCAACGAACGCGGAATCAGAATTTTTTATCCTTCCAACGACGCCCGAAGCCGTGACAGAGCAAAAGTATTTTCGGAAAAACTGAAAATGATATACCCTATCCCCGAAAAAGTTGAAATTGCACCAAATTGTTCCTTCATCGAGCTTGAAAAAACAAATGCCCCTGCAGTTTTTATTTCCATATGTAATATAAACAACGAATCCGACATTAAATGGTTTGAAGAAAACATGAGCAAAATTGCCAAATGTTTTAATTTGAAATAAAATATCCCTAAGTTATATAAAGCCACAGCATAGAATTCATTTTAGTTCTACGCTATGGCTTTTAACTTGCGAAATCTCAATCAGCGATTCCGTATTTTACCTTAACTCTATCCATTTTTTCAAGCATTGGTTCGGCGGCGAGCATGAGGAATATAACCGTACCGAAGGCGTGAACGAGGTCCATTGGCAATCCCGTTACGTAGCTTGAAATAATCATTTCCCATTTAAGAGCTTCCGAAGATGACATGATTACGGTTGCAGGGTTCATAATTCCACCGTAAATAATAACGGCGGTAAGCGCACCAAACACCGAGAGAGATGCTCTTGTTCTACGTAGCCAGCCTTTTTTGAATAGAACTCCTGCAAAAAATCCGATAATTCCCATGGCAAACATCTGCCAAGGCGTCCAAGGGCCTTGTCCGAAAATCATATTCGACGTAAGCATCGTCATAGCTCCAGCCAAAAATCCAACCTCACCGCCAAAGGCAACGCCTGCGATAACGGTAAGTGCCAGAACGGGTTTAAATTGAGGAAGCATAAAAAACAGCCCTCTGCCTGCGATACCGATAGCACAAAGCACAGCAATAGTTACAAGTTCACGAGCTTTTGGCTTTCTTCCCTCAAATACCAGCATAAAGGGCAACATACATTCAATCAGAACGAGAAATGCAACAATGTTGTAATGCCTGTCCTCCATATAAAAAACGCCTGAAAAAACAGTCAGAGGGATAAGCAAAAGAATCGCTATGGATGCCATTACAGTACGTTTGCTCAGATTTCGTTTTTCTTTCGGGGTTTGAACCGCGAGGGGCGGGGCGCTCCTTCTCCCTATTGCAACAATAAACACGAACAGAGATGCAAACAGAATGATGTACAAAACCAGCTGTTCCTTACCTTCGGTTGTGATACCAGAAGAATTTATCATTGATGAAAGTTCGGTAATGGAGGTAGCGTAAAGGAACACGCCTAAAGCAACAATTGCCGACAGAAGTGCTATTGCTTTTCTCCAGAGTGGCAACGCTTTCGGCTTGAAATTCACACTTCGGGGAGTTGGCTTTGGCAAAGGCGGGATTTCCAAATCCTCGTCTTTTGTCCGTTCTGTTTCACCACCGCAAGCGGTTATTACATCGGAAACAGTTACGGCTTTCGGTATCAGATGCCTTGCCATACGGTTGGCAGGTGTTGTATAAAAGCTGTTACCCGAAAAGAATTCCGACGGCGTCCCTTCGGCAACAATATGCCCGTCAAAGAACATGCCGCATCTATGGGCATATTCGGCACAGAAGGTTACGTCATGGCTTACCATCAAGATAGTTACTCCCTGTGCATTCAGTTTACGGAGAATAGAGGCGAAATTAACCTTGAACTCTGCATCAAACCCCTTTGTCGGCTCATCCAGAAGCAGAATGTCGGGAACGGTTAAAAGCACTTTCGCGAGAGCAGTTCTTTGCTGTTCGCCACCTGAAATATCATACGGATGTCGGTCGAGAAAGGGCGAAAGCTCGCAAAGTTTAACAACACGGGCAACTTGTTCGTCCCTCTCCGCTTTACTTAATTTTCTATCGTTTAAAACCTCGTATAAATCTTCCCTCACGGTTCGTTTCACAAACAAAGATTGAGGATTCTGCGGAAGGTGTCCTATTTTTCCATTAACAATAACGCTCCCACGATATGCGGATCTTAAACCTGAAACAAGTTTTAAAGTTGTTGTTTTTCCTGCACCGTTACCGCCGAGAATAGCGTAAAACTCACCTTTTTTGAGGGTAAGTGAAAAGCCTTTTACAACGTCAAGCAAGTCTTTTTCATATCTGAACCAAAGTTCTTCCGCATTTATGGCAATATCTTCGCTATAAGTGATTTTTTCTTTTTTCTCAATGGATTTAAGGGGAACTTCATTATTACGAGCCGTTAAAAATTCACTTCCGTCACGCACTGTCAAAGGACACGGAAGCGAGGTTTCCACCCCTGCCCAAACGCGCATAGCTGTGGGCATAGCTAAAAACATTCCGCTGTCCTTTTCTTTAAGTGCAAGTCCTACTTTTTCGGGAACGTCATCACAAAGGATACGTCCTTTATCCATAACAATAACACGTGTAGCAAAAGGAAACGCTTCTTCAAGACGATGCTCCGTGAGAATAATCGTGATACCAAGCTCACGGTTTATTTTGCCAAGCAAAGCAAGAAAATCCGATGCGGCAATAGGGTCAAGTTGTGACGTCGGCTCGTCAAGGACTAAAATTTTCGGATTCATCGCCATAACGGAAGCAAGGCTCAAAAGCTGTTTCTGACCGCCTGACAGCTCCGTGACGTTTTTATAGAACCAATTTTCAATACCAAAAAACGCGGCAACCTCTGCAACACGACGGCGAATGGTGGGCGTATCACAACCCAAGCTTTCAAGTCCGAAAGCGAGTTCATGCCATACTTTGTCCGTAACAACCTGATTTTCGGGAGACTGCAACACGAACCCGATTTCCTGCGCTTGCGTTCTGTCATCTACTGTATTAAGGGGTAAACCGTTATATAAAATCTCCCCTTCACGTCTGCCATGGGGGGCAAGGCAAGTTTTCAAATGCCTGAGTAACGTGGATTTTCCGCATCCTGAAGGACCGCAAAGGATAAGAAATTCACCGTCCGTCACCTTGAAGGAGATAGAATCCAAGGCTTTTCCTTCCACCTCGGGATAAGAAAAACTTACATTTTTGAATATATAATTTTCCATTTTCTATCCTCCGTAAAATTGAGCACTACAGGCGTGATACAAAGTCCGAAATAAACCGCATAAAATGGCAAGGTTGTCATATCCAAGGGAGCATATCTCACGCTTGGGAAATATCTGAATCCGAAGGCTGAAAGCATAACGCCTGCCACAATAAACAATCCGCAAAACAAGAGCCACAAAAGTGCGTATTTATCACGGTCATCCATACGATATATGGAAAAAGCCGTTCTGCCTTTCAGTCCGTAACCACGGCTTTTCATACTGTCTGCCGTTTCAATGGCGTTTTCAAGCGACCACGTAATCATAATTGAAAAAATGACTACCGCAGTTTTAAAGCGTTGCCAAAGGCTTCCTGTCGATACGTCACGTCCGATGCATCTTTGAGCCTCAACCACAATCTCTGTCTGCTTTTTGAACTTGGGAACGAATCGCAAGGACATACTTATGACAAGGGAAAGAGCAGGAATGACCTTACCGAACAAATATATAAATTTATCAGAGGTCATAACTCTCGAAAACGCTGAAAACCACAAAAGAACGCAGGTGAGCATAACCCCCGCTCCCAATCCGTACAGAAGGCTTTCAAGAGTCAATGGGTTTCCGCTGCCGAAATAAAAAAGAACGGTCACTCCCTCATGGTTAAAGGCGGGGTTTATAAAAGCGGTAAGAAGCACCATGGGCAAAGAAAATTTCAGCAAAAACAAAAGGCTTTTCTTATCTTCAACGCTTAATGCATAGAAAATTGCACATAAAAGCGAAATCCCCTGTGCTACGGGGTGAGTTATTACCATAGAAAAGGTAATAACCAATACAAAATACAGTAGATTTACTGTGGGATGGTAAGCGGAAAAAGAATCTCTCATGATTGCCCCAATCTTTCCTCACCGACGTCTCTGCCCAGATCGCATGTGAAACGCCACTCAACCGTTTCACCGTCAGCAAGCTGATATCTTGAGCATCCGTAATTGGGATACCAACCGTTCACGCAGTACATCCATCCCGAAAGTGAACCGCAATCAAATTCATACAGATTATGAATCCCCTCTATATACGCGCTGTTATATATAGGTGTCCATGAAAATTCAAGATGAATATTGTTTTCCTTGCAAACACGTTTGAGAACGTCAAACACAGATTCGCCCTGACAGAAAGTTACCTCCGTCGGAGCTAAAATAACACCGTTCGCAGGGATAAGCTCCAACTTATCAGGGTCAAGCTCCGGAAGGTTATTCAAAATCGTTGAACATTCTATGGAGAAAGTGCAGGTATATGTTTTATTTTCGTCAACATCCTGATCTTCGGGTTCAACGGGTAAGGGCTTTCCTTCGGGAACAGGATCGGTTTCATATTTGTCTTTATCCTCGTCTTTTCCGTCTGACACGGGACGGCTGCTCGTTTCCTCATATTCGGAGGAGGATATTTCCTCATGGGGAACGGACGTCATTTCCTCAGACTTCTCCATACCGTCTTTGGAAAGCTCATCAAAGGACGTTTCCGAAATCTCGCTTTCAAAGGAGCTTTCCGTTTCTTCCCTACGGAGCTCGTATATGATTTCGCATTTATTTATAACTCTGTCAACGGAAAGATTAAGAATGCTCGTTTTGCTTCCCGTCACGGAAACTGTACCCGTCTTTTCGCCGTCACAATAAACAGTTACGCCTTCCGTTCCCCATTTTTCGTTAAGGTATACGGACAAAAGCGCTGTGAAACCGTAATCTTCAGTTTCGGAAAATCGGAGCGAAACGATTTTTTCCTTCGCTTCCACCTCTACTGAAAGATTTACGTCTCTCGCCTTTGTTATATCCCTTCCAAAAATAATCCATCTGTATTCAATTCCGTTTGATTCTCCGACGAAGGTTGATACAGAGCCGTCTTTTTTGACTTTTTCAAGAACGGACTTTTCTACGATTCCGTTTTCAGGAACTGAAACAGGATTATTCAAATCAATTTGAGAAAAATTTCCGTTGCACGATGCTGACACAAACATGGCAAAAAATATAAAAAGTAAACAAATGATTCTTTTCATCCTGTTCCTCCTGCAAAAATATATTATCCGTTCAAATCAAAAACGCCTAAGAAATGAGATTTGATACGCAAATAGTCAGTTGAATCTATAACTCCGTTTTCATCAACGTCACCGGCTTTCAAAGCATTACCTTCAAGTGTAATAATTCCAAGGAAATGAGATTTGATGTTAAGATAGTCGGTTGAATCAATAGAACCGTCATTATTGACGTCACCAAGCGCAAATTCCGTTTCAGCCTTGCCTCCGAGCTGAACGTCCGTCATGTCGTAAAGCGAGGTTTTTCCTTCAAGAAAACGGAAATACGAAACAAGGGCATATTGTCCCTGCTCTGTTGCCATACCGTTTATTCCGCCTTGGGGAATATGCTCGAATCCGCCCCCTTCGATAGCGAAGCGGCACATGGCGTCAAGCACGGATACACCGTTTTTAACAAAACGTTCGTCAGTTTCGGGGTTTATTCCAAGCGCAGTCAACGCAACTACAACCTGTGCGCAGGATTCACTGCAAGTACCGTCAACAGAACCGAAGCCTCCGTCTTCATACTGCAAAGCGGAAAGGCATTCAACGGCTTTGTCTACCGCCAATTTAACCTTATCATTAGTATTGTAATAAGGCGCAAGGGATTGAACCGCCATACCCGTCATATCGGGGTCAGCTTTCGCACCCGAAAGTGCCCATCCGCCGTCTTCAAGTTGTTTTTCAAGGATGTAGGAAATAAGCTTTTCGCGTGTAACCTGTTCTGCCGCGTTTGGATTTTCGGGAATATCATATTTATAGCAATCCAAAGCTATAAGCGCCCAAATAGGCCCGTTTATTCCTTGCTTTTTAACGTAGGTAAAGTCGGTAAGCCCCACAAGAAGATTATGGCCGTCCACGTTTGTGACGTCATAGCCTGATGCGGTAAGAGCGAGAATAACGCGGGAATTATCCGTGGATTTCGATCTGTGGAGCTGTTCGTTGGCGTTGATTTTCGCATTCACGTATTCCACAACGTTCTCATAATACCCTTCGGGGCAAGGGTATCCCGCACGTACAAGGTCAATTACCATCCATTCTCCGCCAACAGAACCAACGGATGGAGTTCCAAGACCGCTTATGTATTTGCCCGTGGCTTCGTAAATCGCTCTATGATCAACGTTCCCTGCGGAAACGTCCTCATTTTCTTCAACGTTAATAGTTGCAAAAGCGGGAGCGGAAACTATATCCATAGGATTTTCGGAACCGTATCCACCGTCTGCCCAAACGTACCAGATTCCTTCATCGGGGAAGGTAACGCTTAAAATACCGTTATCATCGGTGTAAACCGTTCCTTCTGCGCTTCCGTAGGTTTTTCCGTAATATACTTCATAGGATGCTTCCGGAGCAAACGCCGCAATTCCGCCGTTCATCCAATCGGAAAAACTGCGGACAAGTCCAAATTCAACCGTTTCTCCCGCCTTAACGTTATAGGTGTGTTCGAGATCACCTTCGGAATCTGTAAAATAGTGAAATCCCGTGATGCTGTCTCCCCAGAATGCCCAGCTTGAATAGTGAGCAACGTTTATAAAGTCTCCATCCGAGAGGACGATCTGATCAGCGGTCAATCCCCATCCGTCAATTGAAGGATACGCGCCGTTAAGGTCATATCGAAGGTTTTCATCGGAAAACCCGAACAACCCTCCTGCAAAATAGATGCTTCCTGCGCCGCCTGTAACGTAAACCTCCGTCCAATCAAGTCCCAAAACAACCTCGTGAACGTAAATATACAGATGAAGCGCGGTGATTTCTGTTTTTCCGTCACCGTCCTTATCGTATGAGAAGCTGTCGAGACCGTAATCGTTGAGATTTACGCCCTCAAGCTCTTCAAGGGAAACCGCTTTGAACGCAACGGGGTAACCGTTGGAATCAGTAACGTAACTTTGATCATCGCTTACGGAGATATATACGTATCCCGAAACGTTTTCCTGAACCTCTGCGTAAACCATCGTGGGAAGCATTGATGCGGTAATTATAATCGCTATCAACGCAGATAAAACTTTTTTTGCGAATTTTTTCATTTTAGAACACAATCCTTTCTGTTTTCGAATTTTTCTCGTTTAATTTTGGAGTGTCGATGGGTAAAAAATGTCTGTTTTTCCTCCTTTCATTCTTTAACCGTCAAAAGCATACAGGCGTGACGGAAAATACCACCTTACGGGGTGATTCCGAACACACGCCCCTCTCCAAAGGATGTGTTCATTTTTTGTGCGGACAGGTTCACGACTTATGACCCAAAGGGTCAAACACGGGAATGGG
>JAZOCZ010000061.1:0-5380 GCA_045596755.1 Eubacteriales bacterium
TGAATATGATAAAAATTCTGATTTTCTCTTCACTGTATCTGCTGTTCCTTCCGAAACGGATTCCGGCGTGATAAATGCAGTTATCACTATTTCCAACATAAAGGAAGAATTAAGCGGGGTTCAGTTTTCTCTCACATATTCAAGCAACGCAGTTGAAGGTGTTTACACAACAAATGATGAAATGGCAAATACCATGACAGTTGTTCCAATGTACAAATCAAAATATGAAGTATCTTTGCCTCGCTTTGAACAGATATGTGTTTATAACAAAGATGCAAGCCGTTACGATTGTATGTACGTTGACCTCCTCTCCTACCCACAGGCAGCAGACGGACAAACTTTCAAAGGGATGATAAACGACGGTGAAATGGTTATAACTATTCCATTCAAGGTTAATGCTGATGCTTCTGTTGGAAATTCGGTCGAATTTAATTTTGTAAGCGGAAGCGTTAAAGGTACGAAAACGGAAGCTTTTACGGGAGCTATCGGAACAGGAAAAGGCACAATTTATATACTGACAGATAAGGATATTTCAAAGTAACTATACTCACAATCTATTAAGAATGACAAATTCATTGGAGACATAATTCTATGAAAAGAAATCACGTTATACTTTTATTGACGTTGGTAGGAACACTTCTTTTGGTTCTTTCTTTCGTACAAACTTTTATTGAATCTTATGGAATAAGCATCATTGGTGGTGTTTCTTTGCCAACAATTAAACTCGTATTTTTCCACTATCAAAATGGTCTGTATTTCTACCTTGCATCAGCGGGATTTCTCTCAATTATTGCATCGATTATACTTAAAGTTACAAAAAAGAAAAAATAACGCAATTTAAACTTTTATGATTCCTTTAATATTCATCTGAATTTTTGTAAAAAAACGGCACAGAATCTCCTTTCGATTCTGTGCCGTTTTAATAAGGCAAAATTCATGTTAAATCAGCTTAAATATTCTGTTCACTCCGTCCAACTCATATACGAAGGTAGATTCATTAGAAAGTTCAAGATAAAACACATTATTATCTGTACAAAGACAAACGTACCCGCCTGAAACCTTATATCCACATTCATATATCAACTGTTCATTTTTATAAAGCTGATACATTGCATTTTGCCCCAAGTTTATAATATATTCATCATCAGTTTCGTCTGTGTTATCATATTCGTTTTCCGTGGTAAAAGTTGCCTCAACAGTTGTTGAATAATCCGTGGGAGGAAATTTAACTTCATTAACTTCGAAGTCACCTGCAAGCTCAAAAACAAAGACAGTATATGAATTCGGGCTACCGAATAAAATGTATTCAAGCTCTAAAACTCTATATGCTCCAACATTGACGAACCTATAATCTGAAAGTCTTGCATCCCCTTTTATCCAGGCTACTACATAATTCATATCCTCAGGAATACTATCTGCAAAGGAAACGAAATCATCATCGGGAAATTGAGTTTTAAGTTTTGCAATTTCCTCTGACTTGCCCTTAAACGTATAATATCCAAAAGAATCATCAAAGCTACCCTCTCCCGAAAAAACACCATTTAAAGAAGCATCTATTTTGACCTCAGAATACGAATCATTGGAATTATCAGGTATATTTGGAATTTCGGGCAATATTGGTTTGGTTACTCCTGCAGCAACTTCTTCAAGATATATTTTATAAAGTTCTTCATCAAGATCATAAGCAGTATTCGATATACTTACGTTTGATGCAAAATTATAGGTATCAAGGGATACGCTTTGATTGAAAACAAAGTTATCGTAACTTGGAGCGGAAAAGTTTATACCCGTTACAGTTAATTCATCGGATCCAGCGTTTTTCAAAAAAGAGACGTCAAAATAATATTCAGAAAGCGAAGGCATTTTTACAATGCTGAACTTTGATATATATTTTGAAGCATTAAAACGATAAAAGCTGTCTTTATTTGAATTGGACGTTAAAGTTTCGAGGAAACAGGAAAAATACCTTTCACCGTTTTTGAAAACTATCATTGTGTCTTTTCCTGCGTTTTCAATCTCAACGTCGAGAATCATAACCTCAACGTTACCTTTCCCGATTTGTTCGGCAAGGAATCCGCTCTCATACATCTCAAATCTGAAATATTTTGCGGAATTAACGGTTATTTTATAAACGGCATAAGCAACTACCTCACCGTCAAATCCTGGGTCAATAGGTATAAGTCCTGAATATTCTTCGGATATGTCAACCGTCGAATCTATGGATTCCCAATATATGTCCGCAGATTCGAAATATTCGTCCATTTCAGAAACGTCTATTCCAAAACCCATAGAGGTACTTTGCAAGGATTTCATTCCTTTTATACCGCGTGAAACAAAATTTCTGTTCACGTTATTATTTCCATATTGACGGAGCATTGTCCAACCTGAATAATAAGCCAATTTATCAAGATTGTCGATTTTCACTTCTGACGTGATTGGTGGAACGTTGTTTGAAGGATAATCGGGTTTTTCTTCTAATTGTTCGCCATTGGAAGGATCTTCCACTTCTTCATCTTCACCAACACCATCTTCAAGCAAATCATCTCCCCTAAATTCGTTTTCAGAAACGTTTGGAGCTTTGTTTGGAGCTTTGTTTGGAGTTTCGTTTGGTGACTCTTGAGCATCCCCCGCAAGTCCATCTTCGACAGCATAATAATGTTTCGAAGAAAAAGAGTCTTCCATAACTCCTGAATTTCTATCTCCAAGGCTCGAAATTTTCAAAGCAGAAAAAACGCCAATTACTACCAATGCAAAACAAGCGGCAATCGAAACAACTTTTTTCCAAGGGAAAGCAGTTCTTCTTACTTTATAATCTATTGCGGACAATATTATTTCGTCATCAATATTACTTAATTCATCCACTAACCTATTAAGATTATCATTTTTATTTTTCATAAATACCCTCCTCTTTCAATCTGTTCGAAAGTTTTTTTCTTATTCGGTGCAGTCTTACGGAAATTTTATTTTCCGACATTCCGAATAGTTTTGATAAATCAGAAATGTTTTCAAAAAAGAAGTATCTTCTCACAAACAAAGCCTTTGATTCGTTATCAAGTTCACATAAAAATTCGTTAAGTACGCTTTGTAACCGTTTCGATTCAATTATTTCAGAAACGCCGTCTTCTACGGAAATACATTCTGAAAGTTCAGAAAGCAAAACCGTATTATCAGCATTTCTTTTTTGTCGCAAATTGAATCTGAGCCTGTTTATAGCAACGCGGCGTACTATTTTACAGGAAAACGGCATCAGATGTTCAGGGCTTGCGGGAGGAATGGCGTTCCATATTTCCATACAGGCATCGTTTACGCATTCCTCGGCATCCTCATCGTTACCCAATACGTTACGAGCAAGACTTTTAAAAAGTTTTCCGTACTTTAGAATCAACTCACCAACGGCTTCTTCTTTCCTTTCTTTAAACATTTCAGTTATTTTCTTGTCTTCCATGGTAAAACCTCCAAATAACCTTTCAACCATTAAGTCAACTTTTTAACCAAAATATTACATTAAGAAAGAAAAAAATTTGAAAACATCAAAAAGGGTATTTTATTTTAATAGTCAGTAATATATTACTTTTCAGAAAGAAATTCCAATAGGGCTACACAACCATCATAAACGTCTTTATACGTTACGTCAAACCTGCCTGTATACCAAGGGTCTGCAACGTCACCATGACGGTTTGTGTAATCCATTAGTTTGGATATTTTTCTGTCCTTATCGCCTTCAAAGATTCTATGCATATTTCTTACGTTGTTCGTATCCATCGCGATAAACATATCGTATTTATCATAATCAATTTTTGTAAGTTGTACAGCGCTTTTGCCATCGCATTTTCTTCCACGTTTCTATAGTTCTGCTTTAGCAGGAGGATAAACGGGATTTCCAACCCCATTCCATATTTCTTCAGAACTTGTTGCGGAAGAAGAAACGAAAAACGAATCTGACAACTTTTTTTCTTCCAGAATTTTTTTGAATATAAATTCTGCCATAGGGCTTCTGCATATATTTCCATGACAAACGAACATTATTTTTTTCATACTGTAAATCTGTATTCTGTTACGCTTTCAAAGGTCTCGCCTGCTTTAAGTGTGCAGGAAGGGTATTCAGGATGATTGGGAGAATCGGGGAAGAACTGTGTTTCCATACAGATTCCCTGATGCTTATAAAGATTTACGCCACCTTTTCCGCAATTGCAATCAAGGAAGTTTGCTGTATAAATCTGCACGCCAGGCAAATCTGTAAAGCATTTGATTTCAATTCCCGTTTCATCACTTTTGAGCGTTGAAGCATGACGGAATTTTCTATCCATCCCCAAAACGAAGTTATGGTCTATACCTCCGCCTACCAATTTGATCTGTTCGTGATCAGAGTCAAGTCTGTCTCCGACTTTCGTAAGGGTTCTGAAATCGAAAGGAGTACCTTCAACGTTCATATAATCGTAAGGAATAAGGCAATCGTCTGCTGCGGTTATTTTATCAGCATTTATCTGCATCTGAATTGTGGTTGCATCTCCACCGTCAAAACCGTTGGGGTTGAAATACGCATGATTTGTCATGTTTACTATTGTGTCTTTATCGGTCGTCGCAAGATACTCAATCTTTAAAACGTTATCATCTGTAACTGTAAAGGTTACGGAAATTTTCATATTTCCGGGATATCCCATTTCGCCATCTTCTGCAGTGCATGAAAAACGAACTTTGGGAGTTTCCTCTGAAACAACCTCTACATCCCAGATTTTCTGGTTAAAACCAACGAAACCGCCATGCAAATGAGCCTTTCCGCCATCATTCAAGCCGATATCGTATTCAACACCGTTAAGCATGAATTTTCCCTTTGCAATTCTGTTTGCATATCTGCCAACGGTTGCGCCTTGATATCCGCCAAGGTTCTTTTCATATCCTTCTATGGTGTCAAAACCAAGGCATACGTCTTTTCCGCCAAAATATAAATTTTTAATTGTAGCACCGTATGTAAGGATTACAGCCTCAAGTCCGCCTTTTCCCTTCAAGGATACAACTTCTGCTGTTCTGCCATCTGAAAGTTTTTCAAAAAATTTCTTTTCAACCATAATGGATCTCCTTTATTATTTAAAAAGTTTTAAAAAGTCGGGTTTTTCCGATATGAAGGTTTTTCCGTTCAAATATGAAAGCAAACCTTCTTCGGTAACGTTGAACTTTAATTTATGAGCGCATAAAGATTGAAATTTATATCCCTTTTCCCTATCGGATTTATTTACGGAATACTTTCCGTCTCCCAAAAGAGGATGTCCGTTTTCAGAAAAATGAACTCTTATCTGATGGGTTCTTCCCGTAATCAGATTTATTTCAACCAAAGAAAGCTCACCGTTATAATCAATTACCCTGTATTCGGTTATGGCTTCCT
>JAZOCZ010000062.1:0-6303 GCA_045596755.1 Eubacteriales bacterium
CCTTCGGAAAAGCTCTTGAAACGGGAGCTTTGGAAGAAGAAATGACAATGGGATGCCTTTTCAATACTATAATTAAATTCTTCGGCGTTGATAACGTAACGTTTACCGTAGAAGGCGAAACCCTGAAAACAGGATATAATACGTACGATTTTCCAATTGGATTCAATCCAGGAGACGTTGATTATTCCGAAGAACCTTCCGATGAGGATTATTCCGAAGATGAGGATTTTTCTGAAGATATTTCCGAGGATGAAAATAAAATAATAGATACAAATCTGTCTTTGCCAAATTGGAATACTCCCAACGGAGATATAAGATATAATGATCTTATGAAAAAAGACCTTGAGGGAAGAGAAATCTATATCATTGAACGTTGGTTTGGTTACAAAAAGCCCTATATTGATTTTACAGGTGAAGTTCTTTATATGGAAGATGATGATGGTACGCTTTCATTGGAAAATGCTGCCAAGAAAGCAATCATCGAACAGATAGAGAAGGACTTTAATTGTAAAATAAGAGGGGAAATATATGGCGCGGGTTCTACAGACATTGTAGCTGAAGTAAAAGAACGTATAACAACATCTATTTATTCAGGTACGGGAGAATATGATTTTTTCTTTGAATCATACTATTATTATACAAATCTTTTGGCTTCGGGAGAGCTTGTTAACATAAAGGAAATTCCCACCATCAATCTGAACAGTTCTTGCTGGGATCAGAATGCGGTTTCAGAGCTTAGTATATTGAACGCTCTGTATTTCGTTAACGGCGATATCAATACCTATGACGATAGCGGAACTACTGCCATGCTTTTTAATAAAGAACTATATAAAGAGCTTGGTTACAGTGAAAATCTTTATGACTTAGTAAAAAATCGTGAATGGACCTTTGACAAACTTGTTGAGCTTTCGTCGTCTTTTGATGCTATTGATCATAATTATGACGGACATAGAAACGAATGGGA
Source organism: Eubacteriales bacterium (assembly GCA_045596755.1). GTDB lineage: Bacteria > Bacillota > Clostridia > Oscillospirales > CAG-382 > SIG653. The sequence continues at coordinate 965 of JAZOCZ010000062.1, forward strand.
TAATTGGTTTATGGGAAGCGAAACTTCAAACCTTTACGTGCACGTCGCAGCTGCAGGGGAGAAGATTTGCAAAAAAAATCAAAAAGACGTTCCTGTGCTTACTATGTCAACGAAGCGGACATACAATGCCTTGAAGGATGCCGTGGAGTTTTACGTCAGCGGTCAGGTTCTTGTGGCTGATCTTGCAGAATATTACGAAAAGTATCCTATCCCTGGGCAATGCTATGAAATGACAGTTACTAACGCTTTTCTTGAAGGCAGAGAGCTTTTCTTTATGACAACTCTTAATAAAATACCGTATTATCGCGACATGGAAGATGCTTTCGGAATTCTTCCCGTTCCTATGTATTCAAAATCCCAAGGCGAATATGTGTCTACAATGTCGCAGTTTAATTCATCTGTTCTTATGATACCAAACACAGCTAATGCAGACGATGACCTTGGACGAGTTATTCAGGCGTTGGCAGAGCTTTCAGAAGAAGTTCTTACCCCGATTCATTATAATGAACTGCTCCGCTATCGTATTTTTGTAGACTTGGAATCTGCTGAAATGTTGGATATTATTTTCGATAACCGCCATTATGATTTGGGTACTGCGTTCGGTATTCAATGGGGTAATCCTGATGATCTTTATCGGTACCTCGACACGAATATAGAAAACAGATTCAAGGAAAAAGAGTACATGATAGAAAGCCTTATTGAATCAACGGTGAGTGACTTGGAAGATAGTTGGTCGTAACTTGATTATTAGTATCAAAAATGCACCTCGGAAGTGTATACTTTCGGGGTGCGTAATTGTTTATAAAAATTTCACGCACACTTTCTCTTGTAGTCATTGACATAAAATTTTCGGTGATGTATAATATCGAAAGTTTGAAAAAGAGTTTTAAAAAAGGTGTATTATGTTTAATTTACTTCTCGCTTTGATTTACGTATGTTTTATAAGCCTCGGATTGCCCGATTCCTTGCTTGGTTCTGCATGGCCTGTTTTGCATAATGATATTTCCGTTCCCGTTTCATATGCAGGGGTAATTTCCGCAATTATGTTTATAGGAACCATAATATCAAGTTTTTTCAGCGGATGCCTTTGTAAAAAAATGGGTTCGGGAATGCTTACGGCTGTAAGTGTTACAATGACCGCGGTTGCCCTTTTCGGATTTTCTGTAAGCGATAATTTTTGGTCTTTACTGTTTTGGGCTGTTCCATACGGACTTGGAGCAGGCGGCGTTGATGCGGTGCTGAATAATTACGTAGCCCTTCATTATAAAGCACAGCATATGAGCTGGCTTCATTGTTTTTGGGGACTTGGCGCGTCTGTGAGTCCTTATATTATGAGCTTTGCTCTTTTAAAGCTTAATAGCTGGAGCAGGGGATATCTTATCGTAGCAATTATTCAGATAGTGCTTTCGGTTATTATTTTTTTCAGCCTTCCTCTTTGGAAAAAAACGGAAAGTGAAGAAGAAAAAAACGAAAAAAACTTGACTTTAAAAGAGATTTTTTCTATAAAAGGTGCTATAGCTTGTTTTCTGACCTTTTTTGCTTACTGTGCGTTAGAGGTTTCTTCATCCCTTTGGGTTAGTACGTATCTTGTTGGGAAATGGGAAATCTCTGCTGAAACTGCATCTGGATATGCAAGCCTGTTTTATATCGGTATAACTTCGGGCAGAGCGATAAACGGATTTTTAGCTATGAAACTTTCTGACCGCTTTTTGATTCGTCTTGGAACTACCGTTGTTCTTTTGGGCATAGGGCTTCTTTTCTTTGCAGGAAACGTAACTTTCGTTCTCTGCGGATTTGCGTTGATTGGATTGGGCTGTGCTCCGATTTATCCTTGTATAATTCATATGACCCCCGACGTTTTCGGACGTGAAAATTCAGGAGCTATGATTGGTATACAGATGGCTTTCGCTTATACGGGATTTTTAACCATGCCTCCGCTTTTTGGATTTTTGGCAGAAGCTACATACGTGAGTCTGCTTCCTCTTTATCTTTTGGTGCTTGTAGGATTTATGCTTTTCATGCATGAAACTCTCGTTATTAAAACGAAGAAAGGAATAAAGTCTTGAAAAATATAAAAATAGAAATTGCCCAAAATTTTGCCGAAATAAAAAAAGAGTTTTCCGAAAGATTCCTCCTTACATGGAAAGAATTCAAAACGGAAAACAACGAGCTTGTTAAATTGATGACAGGGAAAAACTATACCCTTTCTTCTGAAATGATTCATTTGTACGAAAGAATGGCAATTTCAAAGGAATGTACCTTTGAATCCGCCTTGAAAAGATTGAAAAACAAAGAGGGATACGTTCTGTTTATTTCAGAAGATGAAAACTTCCCAGAATGTGAGGGCGTTTTCATAGACGGAGTCATACATAAAGGAAAGGCTTTTAAAGCAAAAGCTTCAGCCCTTGCCGAGTTGATAGAATATGAGTGGAATGTGTTTCTTGAAAATGAAAACGCCGAAACAATACTCCCAAAAGATTTATACGTATTCGATGAATCCATGAAAAAAGCTATTGTTTTTACAAGTGATATAGCTTTTTATGACGAAGAAACAGACGAAGACGGAATCGAGATTGAAACCCGTCTTTGCTTTAGCTGTAAATCGAGAATGGGCAACGCAAAGGCATTAGCCATTAGTCATTAGTGAAGGAAATTTTTCTCACTACGTCGAACCTCAAGGCAAGAGGCAAGAGGCAGGAGTGGCGGAAATTTTTCTCCCGATGGTTGAAAAATATTTTATATAATTGCTTTTAGAGTGAATGAGGGGGATTTTATATCCTCTTTTTTCGTTTTTTTACAATAAATTCCGTTGCCTCGAAACTCTTGCCTAATAGAAAAGATATTGTTTCAGTATCAACGCTTCCGTCGAGAGGGACGCTTATCCAATGGTTTTTATTCATGTGATATGCGGGATAAATATCGGGGTTTAACCAAACAGTTTCAAAAACGTCCGCAGGGCATTTAAGGTTTACTATATCTATTATTTCATCATCCTTAATTTTCTTTTTTCTACCCTTTATCTGATTTTCAAATATGCTTTTTTCTTCAAAATCGTTCACGTTTGTTTCTTCAATAGGCTTTAATTTGGATTTTTTAACACTTAAAACAATGGCGAACCATTTTCTGTTTGTTTTATGTCTGTATACGGGCGTGTTTGAATCTTCAAAAGGGAAGTCAGGATTGATTCCGTATGTATCAAAAACAAATCTGTCAAATTCTTCTCTGTTCATAGCTTTACCTTCCTTGTTTTATAACTCTATTATACAGATAAATTTATAATTTACAATATATAAATCAAACGAACAGAGAAAATTTGTGTTCTCTGTTCGTTATGATAGTTTAAAGAAATTCGCGTATATCTATAGCTAATTTTTCTTCTAAGTTAATAAGTTTTTTCGTTATATCCTTTGAAACCTCGTCTGCGGCTTTGTATTGGTTGAGATAACGATTAAGGGATTTAACTCCCATGTTGCAACCGTCTGTCATAAGGTTTGCAACTGTGCTGTCGGATCTATCCATTGTAAGCATGGCATTCGTCTTTATCCAGGACATTCCTTTGGCGACGGGGTTAGGGTCTTTTCCGTCGTCATGGTATTTGTCAAGAAGTTTTTGTATGGATGAATTAAGACGTTCGTGTTCATCTTTGCAATTTATAAGGCGATCTCTGAGTTTGTCACTTTCAACACATCCTAAAACGTCCTCAATGGAGTCAATTCCCATTTTAACCCCAGCGTCACATTCACGAAGTAATTTAACTGTGTCCTTTTCAATCATATATTTCCCCTTGCTTGTATTTTTGGAGTTTAATTTCATGAATATTATGAGCTGAGTTGAAGAAATTATTCTTTTTTGAATCAAATATTGTACTATGTAAAAAATACCTTTTAAATCAAAGGTCGGTTTCTTTTGGAATATAAGATAACACTAAAGCTGTTTCATCTTCAGTCATTTTAGAGGTTGTCAATCCGTATCCAAAGCTGTATCCAGTAAGCTTAAGAATGATTTTGCTAATTAAGGGTGCTGATATTTGCGATGTTTTCACTTTGATGAAAAGAGCTTCGTTTTCTCTATTTAGCAAGCTTGTTGAGGACCATGGTATGAACTTTACGTTTAAAACTATATAAAATGCAAGAAAATTTATAAGTACCATGGCATTGTGAATCCCAGATTCATCCACCTGAAATGCAACTCGCTTATACACTGCAATACGCCTTATGAGTGAAATTACTGTAATTACATACGTACTTGAAATTGTATTTATCAAAAAGATTATAAGAACTCTTATAGCTATTGGAATTGGTGCATCGTCTTCAAACGTAACTTGATTTGCGGCTAACAGATATGTTACGTAGAAAGCAAGCAAAACGGTTGAACCAAACAGAATCAATAAAAAATATATTTTCCAATTTACCTTTTTATTAAACATTTTTTCTCCTTTTTCTATCAATACGTGTAAATTAAAAACATCAATCCAAAAAGTTCTGCCTATTCAATTCTGGTTTATATAGAATCATTATGCTTCCGCGCTTTATTGATAATCCCTACTCAAACAAACAACCTTCTCGTCTGTAATGTCTTTAGATGGGATATCCACCGCAGAAATTTGATAGCGTTTCATAGATTATAACCCTAAAATATAAAAGCCGGTATATTCTTCAGCTTTATTTAGCCATTCAATCAATATTTCATAATCCTTGGGTTTTGCTTTAATGAGTTTCTCAATAATGGGTTTTATCAATTCTGGACCGTAATAATTCATACCGAATATATCCATGGCATCAAAAATGAAGCGGTATTCGTTGTAAAATAAATCTTCATCATCTACATACAACGAATCATTTTGCCAATGCTGAATACTGCGCAGTGCTACACGTTCGGTTACTTTTCTTTTGGCAGATAATTTGCAAAACTGAATTTCAATAAATGCGGAACCGCCATATGCTCTTCTCTCTTCTTGAGAATTAAAAAAATGAAATAACACAGTATCACCTCCGCTTTACTTTGACTGACTTATCCTATTCAATTCCTCCACATTCACATCAAACTTGATTCGCTCGTGGACATCTTTTCGACTTAAAAGGATTACCGTCTCGACTTGTGTATCGTTGTCCAAACTTATTTCCATATCTTCCTCAATGATCGGCAGCTTGAATTTGATGGATTTCAGCCACTGTCCGTTGGGCTTGCGTTCCTCAAAGATATGGATTTCGGAGATCAGCGACTCCATAAGCTGTCGGCGTTCCTGTTCATCCATCACGGCGTACAGCTTATCAAAGTAAATCAATACTTTGTAGATATTATCGGCAGTCAGCTTTTCAGCTTCGATTGCCGTTTTCTTT
>JAZOCZ010000063.1:0-2639 GCA_045596755.1 Eubacteriales bacterium
AAATTTTCCTCACCGCTTTCCGTTGATGATTTTGTTAAAAAATCCGCATATTCATATTATCCCGTGGATGCAACTTTGCAAGTTATGGATAAAATTGCAAAATTTGCAAAAACAGAAGGACTTGATGCACATGCTGAAAGCGTCTTGACAAGAGGTGGAAAAGCATGAGTAGATTTCTCTCGCAGAGATTGAAAAATCTCATACCGTATACACCTGGCGAACAACTTGCAGGAGATTTCATTAAACTCAATACAAATGAATCCCCGTTTCCGCCTTCACCAAAAGTTGTAGAAGCTCTAAAAGAAGCCGAAATAAATAAACTGAATTTATATTCCGATCCAACCGCCGATCTCTTGATATCAGAGATAGCGAAAAATTATAACGTAAAAAAAGAGAACGTTTCAGTTGGAAACGGCAGCGACGAAATTCTCGCTTTTGCCTTCAATGCTTTTGGTGAAAAAGGTTTTATTTGCCCTGAAATAACATACGGATTTTATCCCGTGTTTGCCGACTTTTTCGGTATCGAAATTGAAACGGTTAAAATGGAAAATGATTTTTCAATAAATCCTGAAAAATATTATTGCAGCGACAGAAACGTTATAATCGCTAACCCCAATGCGCAAACGGGAATTTATCTTGAATTAAATCAAATAGAAAAAATCATTCAAAACAACAAAGATAAAATAGTTATCGTTGATGAAGCATATATTGACTTTGGCGGTGAAAGTGCCGTTGCTTTAATCGGCAAATATGATAATCTTCTGGTTGTTCAGACCTTTTCAAAATCAAGAAATTTAGCAGGAGCAAGAATAGGTTTTGCCATAGGAAATGATGATTTGATAGCGGATATAAACACTATGAAATTTTCCTTCAATCCATATAACGTTAACCGTCTTTCAATTTTGGCAGGAACGGCATCAATGAGTGACCGCAACTATTTTCTTGAATGTACGTCGGAAATAATTAAAAACAGAGATAACTTCATTGAATTTTGCAAGAAAAATGGATTCATTACTACAAATTCCAAAGCAAATTTCGTGCTTATAAAGCATCCTTCCATTGAAGGAAAAGAGTTATATCTGAAGTTGAAAGAAAATGGTATACTTGTCAGACATCTTGGCGGACTTATATCAGATTATGTAAGAATTACCATTGGTTCAAAAGAACAAATGGATGAACTCATTAAAAAATTATCAGAAATTATTGAGCAAAACACAGGAGATTAAAATGAGACGTTCTGTTATAGAAAGAAAAACATCTGAAACTGAAATTTATCTCAGACTTGATATCGACGGCTCAGGTGAATACGAAGTTGAAACAGGAATAGGTTTTCTTGATCATATGCTTGAACTTTTCGCAAAGCACGGTTCATTCGACCTTTCGATTGGATGCAAGGGGGATTTACACGTGGATATGCATCATACAGTTGAAGATATTGGAATATGCCTTGGAAAAGCCTTTGCAGAAGCATGCGGAAACTTCGCAGGGATATACAGATACGGAGATATTATTCTTCCAATGGATGAAACCTTGGTTTTATGTGCCGTTGACTGCGGAGGTAGGTCGTATTTGGGATATGACGTAAAAATCCCGACAGAAAAAGTGGGAGAATTCGACACCGAAAACGTTAAGGAGTTTCTCCTTGCATTTACATCAAATGCAAAAATTAACGTTCACCTCAAATTGCTCGAAGGATGTAATTCTCATCATATTATAGAAGCTGTTTTCAAAAGCCTTGCAAGAACGTTAAAAAAAGCTCTGGCAATTGACCCTGATTCAAACGGTGAAATTCCTTCTACCAAGGGGGCTATTGTATGATAGCGGTCATAGATTACGGTGTTGGTAATTTATTTTCACTTTGCGCTTCTCTTTCATATTTAAATATTGATTCCGTAGTAACTAATGATATCACGGTTTTGGAAAAAGCGGATAAGATAATTCTTCCCGGTGTCGGTGCTTTTGGAGATGCATATAAAATGCTTGAAAAAACAGGCTTGATTCCTTTTTTGAAATCAACAAAAAAACCTGTTTTGGGAATATGCCTCGGTATGCAGTTGCTTTTTGAAAAAAGCTATGAATACGGAGAACATAACGGATTAGGAATTATCAAAGGCATTATTGCACCAATCAAGGATGATATTTCAAAAGATTTGAAGATACCGCATATGGGATGGAACTCTTTAACATTCAAAAAAGAAAGCAAACTGTTCAAATACGTCCCTGAAGGCAGTTACGTTTATTACGTTCATTCGTTTTATGCAAAAAAATGTTCAGATTCCATAACTTCCACAAGCGAATACGGAACGGAAATAACAGGTTCAGTTGAATTTGAAAACTACTACGGAACTCAATTTCATCCTGAAAAAAGCGGTAAAACGGGACTAAATATCTTAAGAGCATTTTCAGAATTATAAAATCCAGGAGTATATATATGATAATTTTTCCAGCAATAGATATAAGCGGTGGAAAGGTAGTTCGTTTATATAAGGGTGATTATGATAAAATGACCGTTTATGAAGGAACGCCTGCTGACGTCGCAAAAAGTTATGAAGCAATGGGCGCTTCGCATCTTCACGTTGTTGATTTAGATGGTGCCAAAAGCGGAAATACAGACAATTTTTCATCCATTGAAAAAATTT
>JAZOCZ010000064.1:0-2046 GCA_045596755.1 Eubacteriales bacterium
CCTTTCCAATGGGAACCGCAGAATTCCGTTGAGGAGTTTCAGCGTAAACAACAGCTTCTCAAAGGGGCTATACGTTCAAGAAAGATCTCCTATAAATACCATGATGCGAAAACAAGTGCAATAGAGGCGGTTTTCGCAAGAGGTAACAGAAAGATAGGAAAGGCATTGGAGATTGCATCCCAAAAAGGCGTTCGTCTTGATAGCTGGGATGAATATTTTGATTACGATAAGTGGCTTGAAACCTTTGAAGAAGCGGGAATTGATCCAAAATTCTTTACTGAACGCAGAATTCCTTTCGAAGAAATTTTGCCTTGGGATCATATCGATTGTGGGGTTAGCAAAGAGTTCCTTATCCGCGAGGCAAAAAAAGCATACGGAGAGGAAACTACTCCCGATTGCAGAACAAAATGTTCCGCTTGCGGCTCCTGCGGAGGGCTAAACCCGTCTTTACTTTGATAAAGTTTGAAACACTGTTCTCGATGATTTACTTAGCGTAAGGCGAGAATATAGCAGGGCAAAAACTTGATATTAAAGCATAAAAACATATTTTAAAAGGAGATTTGAAATGATACAATTTGTTATAGGTATGATAATTTTATTGGCGGGAATTTTCGGTGGAATATTCTTTTTCTCATATAAAAAGGTAATTACAAAGGAAAAAAGCAAAGGCGTTCCCGCAAAGGATGAAATGGGAAATCCCATTCAGACGGTTACAACACCTTTGAGAAAATTTTCTTTACTTACAGTATTCAGCGGTGTTGTCCTTGCGGGTGTAATAATTTTTCTTGGATGCATGGCATCAGTTCCAACGGGACATACGGGCGTTCTCACAACTTTCGGAAAGGTTGAAAGTGAAACTTACGATGCGGGATTCAACATCAAAGCACCTTGGCAGAAGGTTGTTATGATGGATAACAGAGTGCAGAAGGCAAGTGCTAACCTTGCTTGCTTTTCTTCCGATATTCAGGAAGTTTCCATTTTGTATACTCTTAACTATCAGATAGATAAATCCAATGCGCAGGAAATATATAAAACTGTAGGAATATCTTATTATGATACTATAATCGTTCCCAATATTGCAGAGGCGGTAAAGGTTGTAACTGCACGTTATAATGCGGAAGAGCTTATTAGTTCACGTGCGGATCTTGCGATCGCTATTGAAAACGTACTTAAAAAAAGCCTTGAAAAATATAACATACAAGTAGTTTCTGCCGCCATCGAGGATATGGATTTTACAGATGCGTTTACAAACGCTGTTGAAGCGAAACAGGTTGCGGCACAAAATAAACTTCAGGCAGAAATAGAGCAGGCTCAAAAGGTTATGGAGCAGGAAGCTCAGGCGCAAATGGCGGTTATTCAGGCTAACGCCGCCGCTGAAACTGCAAAAATTCAGGCTGAAGCAGACCTTGAGGTCGCAAAAATTCAAGCTGATGCGGCAGAATACGCAGGTCAGAAGGATGCGGCGGTAAATAAAGCCATTGCAGAAAGCATCACGGCAGAATTGCTTCAATATTACTATATTCAACAATGGGACGGAAAACTTCCAAGCACTTACGTTGGCTCAGATGATGCCAGCACTATCATTACAGGCGCAGTTGGTTCTGAACAGCAAAAATAAAAGAAAACAGAGCTGTGCCTTAAGATGAGCTGAGGCAAGGACTTAATGCGGAATTCGTAATGCGTAATGCGGAATAATTGAAGCTTTTCTCCTGAAAGTCGAAAAGCGAATTTAAATAATCTTTTTCGACCAAAGGGAGAAAAATTTCCTACATTCCGAATTCCGAATTCAGCATTCCGAATTAGATGATGTTCCTTGATTCCGAATTACGAATTGAAAAAAGGTGATTATATGATACCTGTAAGAGTATTTTTCAAGAAAAAAGGAAAGCTTAAATATATATCTCATCTTGATTTGATGAGAGCTGTAACGAGGGCACTTTTAAGAAGTGAGCTTCCCATTGTTTATACAGAGGGCTTTAACCCACATCCAAAGCTTGTCTTTGCGTTACCACTTTCAATTTATCAGGAGAGTGAATACGAAATTTT
>JAZOCZ010000065.1:0-18305 GCA_045596755.1 Eubacteriales bacterium
CCGTTGGCATCCACCCGCCAACAAAGGGAACAGTTATATGGCGCAATCCTTCACAACGTTCAAAAGCACCTTCGCCAATAAATTCCACGTTATTGGGAATAACTAAAGATGTCAGACTGATGCAACTATTAAAAGCATACATCCCAATGTCAACAAGTCCAGCACCGAATTCAACGCTTTTTAACCTTTCGCAATTTCCGAATGCATAAAGCTCTATTTTAACAACGTTATCGGGAATAACAACGTATTCAAGATTATAACATGAACCAAAAGCAGAGTCGCCGATAGACGTCAGCCCTTTTCCAAAGGTTATGCTCGTTATGCCGGTAAAGGAAAAAGAAGCATAGCCCAACTGCTTCACGCTGTCGGGAATTATTATTCCACCTTGAGCAGAAGCCCCACTAAAAGCCTCCTGATAAATTATTTTGGTATCTTTATGTATTATATTCTCGTGAATAACCAAGTTACCGTACCAAAGTGGGTCAAACTTAAACAAAACAACGTATGGGTTATTTTCATTTCCTAAATAACCGCAATTATCATAAATATTCAATGATAAGCTGTTGCATTCGCTAAAGGCAAAATAGTCTATGTATGTAATGCTGTCGGGTATAGAAACATACTCTAATTTTTCACAGTTGGAAAACGCACCACTACCTATGCGGGTTACACCTTCAGGTATTATAACGCTTACCAAACTACTGCATTCCGAAAAAACAACTTCTTCTATGGAAGTCAATTTCTTTGGCAACACAATGCTTGTTAAAGCTATACAACTATAAAAAGCGTTGCTTCCTATATAATTAACGTTTTCGGGGATTGTAACACTTTCCAAGCTGCTGCATTGATAAAATGCATTACCGCTTATAGACGTAAGATTTTCGGGCAATATAACACTTTCTAAGCTGCTGCATCCCAAAAAGGTTGCATATTCTATCGATTTAATATCATCGGGCAATACAATGCTTGTCAAGGCTTTACATCCGTAAAAAGCATTTCCGTCTATAAAGGTTACGCTATTCGGGATCGAAATGCTCACAAGGCTTGTACAGCCGTGAAACGCATCGTAACCTATTTCTTTAAGACCGCTTCCCAGGTTAACGGTGCTTAATTTACTGCATCCGTAAAAAGCACCATCAGCTATTGAAATAACTCCTTCTGATATAGTAATCTCCGTTAATCCCGCGCAATTCTTGAAGGCATTTTTGCCAATTGAAGTAACGCCGTCAGGAATTGTAATTTGAGTTATCCCTGTACATTTTTCAAAAGCTTCTCGTCCGATGCTCTTAACTCCGCTTCCGATGGAAATTTCCGTCAAGTTACCGCATCCGTAAAAAGCACCGTTTCCTATCGAATCAACATTATCAGGGATAGTAATTTCTGTCAATCCCGTGCAATTCTTGAAGGCATTTTTGCCGATAGACTCCACACCGTCGGGGATTGTAATTTTGGACAATGTGGAACAACCTTCAAAAGCACTGTTCCCGATGCTTAAAACAGAATTCCCAATAGTAATAGATTCAAGAGCGGAAAAGCCACAAAATGCATATGCGCCAATAGACGTAACGCCCTCTTCTATAATAACAGATTTAATTCTATGCGCGCTTGAATACCATGGAACAGCGGAAGAAGAAGCAAACTCTTTCATAGGACCTGTTCCTGAAATAGTCAGAACACCGTCATCGCTAAGCACGCCCTTTACGTCTTTTCCACAGGTCAGATCCCTGATGCAGTTAATGTCTATAAAGGTGAATCCATTATATTCTGCGTATCCTTGAGCGGAATACGAAGGAAAGTCTGGGGAAGGTCCATTATAATTCGGATCGCATATTCCATAAATCGTAAAGCCATCAACCTTTTCGCTTCCCATTTGATCATTATATACGTAACCCAAGGCTTCCGAGTATATCCAACAATCACCAAGAATTGTCACAGATTTAAGGTTTTTGCAATCATAAAACGCACTATATCCTATTTCTTTAACGCTTGCAGGTATTTCTAAAGCTTCAATTCCAAAACACCCAAAAAACGCTCCATCACCAATTTTTTCGACACTTTCAGATATTTCCAAAGATTTAAGACTTTGGCATCCAGCAAATGCATAATTTCCAATAATTTTAACCTTATTAGGAATTTTAATATCTATTAAATCAGTGCAGCTCTCAAAAGCGTTATCCGCAATGCTTTTTACATTGTTTCCAATAATGACATTTTTTAAATTAGTGCATCCTGAAAAAGCGATATATCCTATCGAAGTCACATTATCGGGAATCGTAATGCTGGTCAGCTTTTCACAAAGATAGAAAGTTCCCTCATCAATAATTTTAAGACCTTTTCCAAGAGAAACGTCAGTTAAGTTGGTACATCCATGAAAAGCAGAATATCCCAATGAAGTAACACTATCTGGAATCGTTATACTTGAAATATTCGTACAACCTGCGAAAGCGGCGTAACCAATATATTCAACACCTTCTCCAATCGTAACGTTTCTTAATCCGCCACAGCATTCAAAAGCTGAACTTCCTATGTACGTCACACTATCCGGAATTGAAATATTAAGCAAACTGCAATACAAAAAAGCCAAATTTCCTATATAAGTCACAGTGTCAGGTATTATGACTTCAGTCAACTGTGAACAATACGAGAAAGCGTATTCACAAATGCTTGTAACCCCAGGTTCTATAATAACCTTCGTTATATCTGTCCCCCAGGGCCCCGAGGCGGAATCATAGCTATACCCCATCTCTCCATTTCCGCTGATGGTAAGCACAGTTCCATCCAATTCCCACGTGCAATCCCCTATAGTTCCGCTTTCCACCGCTTTGGCAGTGCGAAGAATTTCAGGCATCGCTGTTAAAACCATAGTCAAAGCTAAAAGAAAAGACAAAATCTTTTTAACTTTCATTGCAAAACCTCTTAAATGCAATTAAATATTTTTTCTTTTTTCATATATTACCACAAATTTATATATAAATCAACCCCAGAATATATTTTCTTAATTGCTTTTTTATATTTTTTGCACAATAAATGAACTTTTTAAACAGACTTTTTTCTTAAAAACATTGACATTGCATATAATAATGTTGTATAATAATGTATAATTTTCTATAAAACGACTTGAGATTTTGCTTGATTTTTAAGTGAGGAAAAAGATGAACACGTGCAAGAAAAAACGATGGAAAAATTTAACAATCATATTATCGATTGTGGTTTTAATCGGCATATTGACAACTGCTGTTTTTGTATTAAAAAAAGTGTTTTTTAATGATAATCAAGAATGTGCAGACTCTTATCAGATGATAATTGACGCTATAGCGAATACAGAAGCCTTAGAAGACTTTTTTGTTCAGGTATCGTCCACATCAAGAATAACAGACGAAAATCTTTCTCAACAAGTTGTTACTAATGGTTACATATATACTCTTGACAAAAAGGAATTTGTGTATGTATATGCAAACACCGAAAGCAAAACAGTGGGAAGCGCGGCAAACGATTTTAACGTCACCGTATCAATGTACTCAGACGGAACCCACGTTTACGATAATTCAACAGGCAAGAACGAAATCGTTGAGGGAATAACCTGTGATGAGTTTGACAAGATAGTTTCTGAGTACGAGCTATACAAGCCCAAAAAAGAAGATATTATCAAATTTACCTTTAACGAGGACCAAAACATCAAAGACGGAAAAAGCGGAGATATGATAATCTCCCTCTCACGTCTCGATGAAAAGGTTATAAAATCCATTAAAGAAGCTCTTTCACAGAATACCGGAGAAGAAGTTAACTCCGAAAAAATTAACATTCTTTCAGCAACAGCAATTTATTCCATCTATGACAAAACGGTTGTAAGTCAAAGCTGCAGTTTCAGCGTTAATTATGAAAAGCAAAACGGAACTGTTGTTAAATATTTCACAGAAACTAATATCAACTATCTTAAAGAAACTGATATAGAAGATACAAGCTTTATATCAACTGAAGCGGAGGCACAAAAATGAAAAACATATTCAGAAAAACAATTTCTTTGGTACTCGCGATTATTATGATTCTTCCTGCGGTTTTAAACACTGCTGTTTTGGCAGAAAACACGAGCTCCTCCCCTGCTGAAATTTTATCAACAGGCATGAGTATTGAAGCCGCTAAAAGTAATATGCAAAAATTTTACGCAAACGATGATTGGAAGAAAATATATCCCGACGGATTATTTCTTTTTGAATACAGCACTTATGAAATTTCAGAGGGTGGAACGGATATAAATAACCCGGAGGACGTTTATCTCGGTGTTGTTGTTTACAGAATTGGGGGAACGACAAGCGGTTCTACCCTTACATATATGATGAGCTGCAGTGTTGGCGATTCAGAAATGTACCCTCCTTCCAAAGGATACGTGACCTTTGCACCCGGGGCAACAACTGCAACTATTAAGGTTAAAATCAAAAACGACAACAAAAGGAACGGAGATCAGCTTCTGATGCTTTCATTGATTGAAGCAACGGTAGGTTACGTTTCCGATACAGGCATTGCGGCTATCAAAATTTTTGATGACGAGCCTTACGTAAGCAGTGTTATCAGTATAAGTGCAAGCTCTGCAATTACAGATGCCTGCGAAGGCAAGGTTGATATTACCGTTAAAAGAAAAGAAAACAGCGTTGACATAGTTTCACTTCGTATCAGAACAGAAGACGGTTCTGCTGAAGACGGAAAGCATTACAACAAAAAAGAATATGAAATTGTTTTCCTTGCAGGACAGACGGAGCAAACTGTTTCTATCCCTCTCATTCAATCAGGTGAGGTTTACACAACGCCTAAATATTTTACAGTAGTAGCAGAAAATCTGAAGGGTTGTGTTCTTGAAAACGACAGCAGCCTGAAAATAAATATTACAAATAAAAAAGAAGATCCATCAAAAGAGCTCACTAACGTAGACGGGAACAAGGCAGATCTTGAACAAGACACTTCAGATTCTCTTGCAGGCTCGTCAAGCTCTGTTATCAATATAAACGACAACGTTGACAGAAAAGAATTGCTTAAAGCGGTTATTGGTTCAGGTAGCGGTATTACATCCCTTTTAGGCGCGCCTGAAACAGTTTATCAAACGGATGAAATCGGTGGAGAATGGTCAAGCACCCTGACAATTCCCATCACAGATTTTGAGGAAAGATACTGCACCGACGGGAAATGGAGAAACGATGGTTCAACATTTTCCAACGGAAACGAAGATTTACTTATCGTTACAAAAACGGTATATAATCTCAATTACTACGAAGCAGTTACAATAAAAGTACAAAATCAAGCCGGTTCAGCTATTATGGGTAAGCCCAATACCGCCTTTGGTTATCTTGCCGCAGGCGGTCCTTCCGATAATCATGAAACTTTCAAATTTGTAAAGGATGACCTGAGATCCCCCAGCGAATCCAGCCTCAGATTCATGCGCTCCAACAAAATGTATTATTTTGTTAACCATAATAATGAAAATATAAACTACATGTCCGCCTCCAACGTATTTTCATTTGAGTCAAACGCTTCTTCGCGTTATGAAGGAACTCACGGCATAGGAAGCGACAAGATGAGATTGTTCTTTACAGCCTACGATGATGAAGGATGGGACGACACCAATTTCAAAATTGGCGAGACTACGTTACACCGTGCAGTACTCCCCTTTTATCTTTTCGAAAATTTCTGCGATGACCCAAGCACCATTAAGTACGATCCTAAAAATGCTGACAAGACTATTGAATTTGTTCAGGAGGGATATACGTGGTCTATAGGTGTTGATACCGAAAAAGGCGGAGGTATTGCACTTCTGTCTGATGCTCACGATACAGATCCCATATCTCACAGATATGGATTCTACATAGGAAGTAATCTCAAAATATCGTTCAGGCCCGTGGAGGCAAACGCTAACCTTCCAATTCCCGAATACGTTTATCTTTGTGACAACAAAGGGAATATTCACAATTCAAGTATGTTGTGTGATGACGGTATGTTCTATCTCAGTCTTGAAACTATTTTGACCAACAACATCACATCTCTTGTGAACGAATATTACATGACTGACCTTGAAGCAAAGAACCACGTTCAAAAAACCATTGGAGGACGCGAATATATAACCTCTGTTTTCGACAGCTTGTTCAAATTCAGAGTTTCCTACAATCTCAAAAAAGGTACTGTAATAAACTTCAAAAACATTTACGACTTGAGCAAGCCCTCCGGCACGGAATCTGAAGAAAGCCATAAATCACGTATTTATAACTCTGTATTAGACATCGTTACTTTCTTCAAAAATGACGAGAAGATTCAACCTGATTATGAAATAAACCTCAATAATGGTACTATTTCTTTTGAAGATACAGAATTTGATTACATTCAGGTAACGCCTAAAACTGAACTGGGATATCTTGTTTCAAGTAACCTTTACGATAAAGATTATCAGAATTTTGATACGTCAACAAAAGTTCCGAATGACGTATGTAACCAAATCAAAGGAAACGTAATTTTCACTGTATACGATTCAAACGCCACTTATCTTGAGCCCCAGATAAATATTCAATCCACTTACGTTTCGGAAAAAACAAAAAACGGCTTTGAAGCCGTTTACGTTGCAGATGATATTGATGATTTTATACCATTTGAAGCGCTTTACGGTGACACAAGCAAAACACCTGCAATTCAATATTACACAGTTCGTTTTTCCGTTTCGGATATATATGCAGGTTCTATGAGCGGAGAAGTCAAGGATTTCAACATTAACGTCAACTACTCCGACTTAAGAACGTCAGAAAACTACAAGCTTTTTTCCTTCACGTTCAAAGGCGGTGCTTCATTTGCAGAAGCATCGGACGTTGAATTGAAAGCCGCAAGTACCAAATTCAAAACAAACGAAGGTACGGGTTACGAAAGCTTTATGCCTATTGTTGAGCTTGTGGATTACGTAACTCAGTATGAGTATATAATGTACATTCCAACGTACTATAACTATACAGCAAGTGAAGGCAACGATCCATTGGCAGAGTATTACACTCAAATTTTCAAGGGTGCAGACGGCTTTGGGATAGAAATGAATAATTTCTCAAAACAAACCCAAGGCGATACTGAAGAAACCCCTGAAAT
Organism: Eubacteriales bacterium; assembly: GCA_045596755.1. Lineage (GTDB taxonomy): Bacteria > Bacillota > Clostridia > Oscillospirales > CAG-382 > SIG653. The sequence continues at coordinate 7,108 of JAZOCZ010000065.1, forward strand.
AATATACTCACTTGACGTATCAGAAACGAAATCCGTAATGGATCCTTTGCCTGCCGTTTCACTCAATGCAGATGAACAAAAGGTAGATAGCTATTACTTTAAAGAACAGGATGAATTTTACACCTACAACAGACACCAGCTTTCAATGAGAGGATACAAAATTGGTTTGGATACAAGCGGATTCTTTGTATCTCTTTCCAAAATCCTCAAAATTGCGGGTAAAGATAAAGCATCGGGTAAGGTAAGACATGCCGCAGGAACTTCTGTTTACGTAACCGTTGGCGATGAGCAGATAGTTTGCGGAATCAAATTGGGCGCAACAGGATACGGCGACCAATTAGTGAAGAAAAATGACTCTGCCACAGATGGTACGTCTGGTGGCGGAACTACAACTGACACACCCAATAATACGACGGAAAAAGAATCTGTCGCAGGTGGAAACAAAGGAAATACCACGGGGGGAAACAACACCGCATCAGCAGGAGGCTCGAACGTTTCGGGAATGGCTGCAAACGGCGCACAACAAACAGGAATGAAGGAAAAGCTCTCACAGCTTAATTCCTCAAGTGCCGTTACAGGTTTTCTCTCGTTTGATGCAAAAATAACGTTTACATATAACAAGTTAACGCATAGTTACGTTATTTCTGCTTTTTCATTTACTTTTGCAGGTGGAGTTGGTGTTACGTCAATCGTTCCATTAACCCCAGCTCCATTTATATACTTTACCTTCTCAACCAAGATTGCAGCAAGTGTATCATTCGGTGCATCTGTTATACAAGAATATATAGATGACCAAGGTAAAATACATTATGCAGTTTCTTTCAACGGTATGACTCTTGCCCCTTCCCTCTCCATTTCATTAGGCGTTGGTATTGGCGCGTCAGGACTTTTGTCCTTTGAAATTCTGGGAACTGCAGACGTAAACGCCAGTATTACTTTGTTTAAAAAAAAATATAATCCTCCTCAAATGGAATTTGACCTTGATTCCACTTTAAGCAACGACGAGCACCCTGCATACGTTTTGACTTCTATGGGTCAGTGGAAAACCTATAAATCGAGAACGGTTTCAAATGCCGACGGTACAGTCACTCCCAAACAAATGGAGTCAATGTATAATTATTGTTACGGTGCGTCTTTGCTCCAATCCGATACTGTCGATGACAAGCTTGTATTAACTACAAAAGCAGCATCGTTTCAACTTGTAGCGGCAACAGACCCAAGAGGTGGAATTGCTTTAATAACAGTAAAAAAAGTCACAGGTGAAATTATTGAAGAACGAGAGGTTAACTTATATTCATCTGAAAGAACTTTATATAAAACTGTATTCAATTGGCAAACAAAGGATTTTGATTACGATAAAACGGAAGCTATTCCTGTAATTATTGAAATTAAAAACGTATCAAGTTCTGCATTTGGGAAAACAAAAGTAATTCTTGACAGCATAAGAATTCATAACCTTGATTTCAAAGTGAGTGAATATAGTATTCCCAGCATCTCCTCTTTTTCTTTTAAGCTTGCTGTTCAGGTTAAACCTACGGTTGTCGGTTTTTCTTTCCCGCTTGACGTAGGATATATGCTCATTAAATACACAGGGGTAAGACAAGAAGACGAAAACGAAGAAACATCCGTCAAAAAGACTTGGACGTTAACTTTGGGATCATTCCATAATACAAAAACGTACGTTCTTAATTCTTTGAGAACCATAAGTGCTGATGAAGATATTCCTGTAATAATGGCAACAGCCTCAAGAAAATCCTCCAACACAAATTCCGATTATTTTAATACAGGTGAGTTTGCCTCAACAAAAACAAAAACGTTGCTTATGGGTGATATTGACAATACAGCTCTGACGCAGGTTATAGAATATAATGGAAGCATTTACACCTTCTATACAGTAACGTTAACAGGTGATGACGGAGAAACTTCTTTTTATCAGTTATACGTTTCAAAAGACGGTGAAACACTTGGAGCAGTTTGCAACGACTCATTTGTTGCAGATTTTACCGCCTTTATCAACGGTGATGGAAAGCTTTCCGTTATTATGTCCGCATCAGACAGCACAGTAAAATCAATTACCCGCAATTCCGACGGAACTGCAACGCTTACAGCTTCCGACGGAACTACAACCAAAATAACAAGCACAAAGTATTTGAAAAATATTCTTGAACGCACTTGTGTCAAGCTTGCAACCTTTGATGAAGTAAATAATACTTTTGACGTTTCCGTATACAAAAAGACCGACGGAAATGGGTTGCAGGAAAGCCTTCCCACAGCTTCCTCCTTTAACGGAGGTTCTACAGTTGCATTCTTCGTTGAGGATGCAAAAACAGAAAATGAAGCCAAATACGATTTGAACTGGACGGGATATAACGACAAATCCGCAAGCACATCACAGATAATGACAGACCTGTTTAACTCTATGTATTCAGGGAAAGCGGAAATACATTGTTGCTTCAAAGCAAGCGATGGAACATTTGTTGACCAGACAGTCCCAATGGATTCCTCTCTCATAGAAAAGGGATACGAAAAAGCAGGTTTCAAAATAACGAGTATCGATTCCATAATGGTTGACGAAAACACAGTTCTTCTTGCATATTCCGTAGAGCTTCCTTATGCACAAAAAAGCGGTTTTGTAGGTACACTTAAGGAAATTCACTACAAAAAAGGTGTGTTCAACGCCACAAGAACAGCCGTGGAATTTGCTGATACAGTTGTTGTTGATTCACTTTTTGATTACAACGATTATCTTGACGTTGTTGAAACATCCCTCGGTACTCTTTCTGACAGATATTACAACAAAATGACAGGGGAATATAACGAAAATATCATCCTGAACAACGTACAGTTTGAAAACGTTGCTTTATGCACGGACGATGATGAAATATCAGACGTTGACGTTAAGCCTTGTTTGTTCTATAAAACAAACAACAGCATAAACTACGTTACTTACGAAGGGATTGAAGAAAAATCCGCTGTTGGTGTGCTGTATGACGGAGCAATGGAAACTTACGTTTTATTAGTAGGCTTGGACGGAAATATATACATTATATACAACGACGTTACTTCCACAAGCGGCTATACAGATACACTTTATATCGCGGAATACAATACCTTGGATAAGTTCTGGAATCATCCGAGAAGACTTACTTACACTGATGTTTTTGATGAAGAAAAGTTAAAAAACCATCAGCCGACTGCATCCGTTGTGTTCGATAATCTTTCTGCGGTTGTTGATTCAAATGGTAAGGTTGCCGTGGCATTCAAATCATCCTACGTACCCTTTTCCTATGACGGCACTGCAGATGCAAGTTCACTCAATACCGTGGAAAGTTCAATTCTTGATTTGTACGATAAAATCACCGTTGATGAAGAAGGAAACGTAAAAGCAGGAATAACAGTTCCCGTTCCCGATTATGAAAGTGAATACGCAAGAACGGATATGTTCATGATAACCTACGAAGATATGGTTACAAAAGTCGAAGTTGAGGACTTGGTTCTTTCAAACAAGCTCTTCCTTGCGGGTGAAGAAATCGAAGTTGGATTCACCATAGATAATATAGGTGACAGAGCGGTTGAAGATATTATCGTTCAACTTTGCTATTACGATTTGGATACCAATTCAAGAAGCGTTATAGCTTCTCAGAATCTGTCAGGATTTTTGCTTGCAGGTGATGAGTATAAAGTAAAAATGTCATACGTTGTTGGTCCGAACATTATTTCAGATAATACGTTACTTACCGTAAGAATCCTTAATTCAACAAAAAGACGTGTTCTATACGATTCTTACGAAGAATGCTATTTGAAATACATATCAGGCGAATGGGAAAACAGCAATGATGACGACGGCATGGAAGGTGAAGGACCAGATTCTTTGGTTTTCCATGAAATAGACAATCACTCTGAACTCACCTTCGGTGCAATAGACGTAGACGTTGACAACGAAGGTATTATGAACTATACAGTAAACGTATTGAACCGCGGAACTCTTGACGTAGAAGAGGACGTTACCCTTATTTGTAACGCATACAGCAAGAATGAAGAAACCATGGAATATACGTATACAAACACTATTTTCTCCGTTTCAATCGATAAAGAACGTTTGACAGCAGGCGGTTATACAGCGATTTCCGATTCCTTCAAGGTGAATGATTATCTCCACAAGGTTTCAGACGTAAACACAGAATTCTATTACAATTTCGAAATTATTTCCGCAGATGCTCAATACGATACGTTGAACGATTCAACGGATATAAACGTTTGTCAACAAATTCCAAAGGTTGAGGTTGAAAGCATAACTTCTTTAAGAAGTCTTGGAATCAATACAGACGGAAGATTGGTTACGGGCATGAAGCTTGGTGACGAAATCGTGATTAAAAACGATATACTTTCAGAGTATATCTCCAACGACCGTTTACGTTGCTATGAAGTTAATTCTGATGTCCTCAGCATTGATGCATCTTCAAACGATGGCACTGTGCGTGTCAAAGCAACAGGACTTCCAAACGGAAAAGAAGGATATGCAAAGCTTCTTCTCAACATTAAAGATACGGTTATAAGCAGATATCTTTATATTTATATTTCAAATGCTGAAAAACTCAATTTCACCGAAAGTATGTCAAACGGAAATTGGAAAATCAGCACACCAAGCTACGTTTACGCAATGAATTACGATTTAATGAAAACCGAAAATGACGGAAGTGAAATGAACTTCGGTTTCGTTGGCAAGGATTTGAAAATCTACGGTGATTTCCTTTCAAACGGCGGATGCTTCAAGGTAATTATCCGTGATTCAGCAGGAAAAACAGTTTCCGAAGATCTTGTTTCCACAAAGGCTGAAAAATATAATTGCGGAATGCTTTTATACAATTCAGCAGAGCTTCCCTTTGGAAGTTATTCCGTCACAGTTAAATCCGTGCTTGAAAATGGCGAAGCCCTTGCACTTGACTGTGCTGAATTTACTATCGATACCTCTGATGCAGATACAACGCCGTATAACGTTGTAGAACAAGCCTATGAGGTTCTCGATGCTCCTTTGCTTTCGGGCAGAAACCGTGAAGCGCGTTTCACTTTAAACTTCAGCAAAAATATATGCATTGCAGAAAACACAAAGCTTTCTGACATCACCGTTAAATTCGATGAATACGAAAAAATAAACGGCGAATATTCAAAAACGGGTAAAGAAGTTGTTTTCACAGCAAGTGAAATAAATGGTAAATCTCTTACATTTAGCGGAGTTCTTATGAGTGAACCAGGCAGGGTTCTGAAATACATTTTAAAGAGCAACAGTATAGCTTCAGGCTCTGTTATTACGGAGAAAAACGGTGCTCCCGTAAAAACAACAATTCCCAATTATGCAAGCGTTTCTTACACGCTGAGAGAATCGGGTATCCTTTCCGCAATAGTTGCAGACGATTTTGCAATGCCCAACGGTAGCATTAAAAAGAGCGTAAGGGTTAAATTTGCTACAGCCCCCAACGTTAACCGTATCACAGGCACTAAATTGCTCTATAAGACAACCGACGAAAACGGTGCGGAAAGAGAAGTTGATTTCTTCTTTGCAGAAATGACAGAAGACCCAAGAATCGCAATATACCGTGCGGAAAAGCTTGAGCTTTCTGAAAATGAATTGTCTAAATATTTCGCTTTTGAAAAAGGTATACTTCTGAATGAAAGTAATTACGTCCTTATAACCTCAGACGGAGATTATCTGGAAAACGATTTGATAACAGTTCTGGAAGATAAATCCGATTTAGACATTTACTACGAAAAAATAAAAAATAACGAAAAACCGAGAATTATCCTTGAAGAAGGCTCAATTCCTGCGGTTTACGTTGGATACAAAGAAAGAGTTGACGCTTCTTCTGTCATAAACAGCAAAAATGCATATGTGACGGTTGAAGAAAAGAGAGAAAACGGCTCTGCTTTGCATAAGCTTATACTGTCAGAAGTACAAGACGGAAAAATCCTTGTATTTAAAGGCAGTGAAGCTATATCTATGAGCAAGGGTGAATCCTTTGAATTATCTCTTGTATCAAAAGAAATCATGTATTCTGATAAAAAGTCAACGGTTGTTTGCGAAAAAGACGGAATCGCAGTAAATCCAAAGATACTGGATGCTGACGTTGTTTACGTAAATGACTTTGCGTATTTATCAGATGTAAGCCTTTATTTTAAAGACGGAGCAAAGCGTAACAATACAAAGCTTTGTGCAACCGCCAGATTCAACGTAGAGGTTGACGAAAGCACCTTGAAAGGAAGCTCATTGTCAGCTTCTCAAACCACCTTGAAGTATGACGGCTCTTTCACAGAAACAGTTGAGCTTCAATTCGTTTCCGCAGAAAGAGTGACTTCTGAAAACTCGTCTTATACCTTGGCATATTATGAATTGGATGCTGACGTTTCACTTTGCGAAAATGAAATTTCCAAAACTTACAATGCTCAAAAATTCATTTTACCCGAAGGAAAGCAAGTTGTATCGAAAGATAACGTTCTTTGCTCAACAAGTATTCTTAATTGGAACGTTCTGACTATGAGCAGAGAAGCAGCAAGCAAAACTTCTTTGGAGCTAATCAACTCCGAAAACGGACTATTCGTTCAGATGACTCTGCTTTTCGATAGAGAAATTCAAGTTTTGAACAAAGAAAACGTTTTCGCTTTCGTAGATATGGAAACAAACGGAAACGTAGAAAGACTTGAGCTTTCCCTTGAAAAAGCAAATCGCCAAAGTCTCATTTTCCGCTCGAAAAAATCCATATCCGTAGTTGGAGGTCAGGTTTCCTCTTTGACCGTCGCTGAAAGAATATCAGATATGTTTAACTCTGTCACAACAAATAACCAGATAGGAATAAGTGAACTTGTGCCGGAAAGTCAGCTTATTGTTGATATGAGCAAAAAAGGTTCAGTTGAAAATGCATGGTTTACAATCACTAGCGACAAAAGCAATACTTTTGATATTTCTGTAAACGTTGCGTATTCAGAAAAATTAAATAAAGTAACCTTTGAAAAATCATCCGTAAAAATACTCATGTACGTTGAGTATGAAAACGGAAGCACAACAACGGTTGAAACTTCCCTTGAATTTGAAAACGTTGAAAATGATACTGTTGCAATATACAAAGGAGTTGTAACTGCTCCAGAAGATGCAACTGTTGTTCAATTCACGTTAAACGGCTCTGTGAAATCATTTGGTAACAATTATTTGTATAACGATAATACAACTCTGATACTTAATGGTGATTTACCCGAAGTAACAAGCAAGGCTTTGGATAAAGTAGGAATAAACGTAGTTGCTGTTATTTCTAAAAAGGCAGATAAAACCATAGACCGTATTTCCGATTCAATAATTGCCGTAACGTATTCAAAGGATATAAACGTAACCAATTTAGAAGGAATATCCTTGACTGCAAACGTAAACGGAATCGCAAACGTGGATGAAATCGTATACAAAGCGGTTTCTCTGTACAACGGCAACACGGTAATATTCGCTACTGAAGATAAAGACTACGAATACGGGGAAAAGGTAGAAATCCTTATTAAAGACCGTTCAATAGTTCTTGAAGGTGAGAGCGAAATATTCGGCAAAAACGGTATGAAAGCAAATACCTTGTTGCCAGAAATTTCACGTAGCTTTGACGTTACAAAAGAAACTTCTTCTGATAGCGAAGACACTGAAAGCTCAGAGGACTCCTCGGAGAATCAAGGCGGTACAGCCTCTCCCGGAGATAACACTGCAGGATTCATTACAATAATGGCTATCCTCGCACTTGCTTCTGTATTGGCAGTAGTAAGATTAAAAAAGGTAAATTAGTTTTTCCGAATTTCAAATCATTAAAATAAAAAAGGGAGCGTAAAAAATGAAGCGAAGAATATTAGCTTTTTTATTGGCTTTCACTTTAATTTCTGTAAATATTCCCGCCATATTCGCCTTTGGTGAAGAAGCGGGTACAGAACAAAACCCCATAACTATAAAAACGTGGGAAGAATTTGAAACGTTTTTGAATAGTAACCATTCAGGAAACCCTACATACTATTCATTAGCTGAAGATATTACCTATATTGGAACAGACGCTTACGGCGGATACGATTTAGCGGATGCCGTCCTTGAAGGAAACGGTCATAAAATAAGCGGTATCAAGCTAAACAGTGCGCTGTTTGACACGGTTGTGAATACAGCTATAAGAAACGTTGTATTTGACGATATCACATTCGTTTCGTCAGAAGAACAAAAAGACGTTGCAATTCTTGCAAACGTTGTGGATTTCAGCTCATATATAACAAGCTGTGCTTTTTCAAATTGCGTTTTAACCCTTCCAGATGCCTGCTGTAACGTTACAGCAGGTATCGTGGCGGCTCAGAACGAAGGTGTTATTACAAACTGTATTGTTGAGGATAGCTGTGAAATAATTCATCAAAACGGGAATTGTTCCACGTCTTCCCATACTATAGGCGGTCTTGTTGGCGTTAACACTGAAGGGTTGATAGTAAACTCAATCTCATACGTTAAATTCGACCTTGCACAGAATAAAAAATACGTACTGGGCGGTATCACGGCAGAAAACCAATGTGTTGTGGAATATTGTTATTCCGAAGTTGAAGCTCCAGACGTAAATGATGTTTTTGATGCTTTGGTAGGGAATTCTTCCGCCGACGGAGAAATAATAAACAGCGTATATCGTTCTGAAGGAAAATATACAACGGTAGGTTTTTCTTCTATCAAGGATTACAATTCCATGGATATCGAAGTCTTTGCCGCAGAAATGACCGAGCTTTCCCAGAACGATTATAACCAGAACTACGAGTTTTCTATGTTCAGCATTAAAGACCTTGCTTGCCCGTGGACAGTTGAAAACGGAAAGCTTTCCCTCTCCTTCGACGGACTTACAGCTTGGGTTTACGTTTATCTCGATAAAAACCTTAGTGATGCGTTATTAACCTTTGAAAGTGAAATAGGAAAAAAGGTCACAGACAGCAAATATGCCTTTAAGGTTGGCTCTTATTGCGATAAGGTTTATAACCGTAATTCCTTTGAGATAAGTTATAATACTACAAGGTATATGATGGTAAATAACTTCGTATACAGTCCGATAAACTCCTACGTAACGAAGCTAAACAACACTGCCGACGGACTGGAAACAAATTATTCCAAAATGTATCTTGCGCCCGCTTCTGTTGTTGTTTCAGGAGGAGACTCCAAGGAGGATTACGTTAAAAACACTTCAAAAGGTAAGATATATCCCTTTGGAACGGAGTTAAGTTTATCGAACATTGGCATCGACGATGAGCTGATAAGCCTGAAATTTGACGGTGAAGGAACAGAGGCCTCCCCTTTCCAGATAAAGAACGGATTTGACTTTCAAACGTTGGCAAAATACGTTGAAACAGGTGAATCCTACAACGGTATTCCGTATAACGAAGCTTATTATTCAATGATGAATGACATTGATTTATCAGGCTTCTCCTTTGGCACAATCGGGTCAGTCGGAAACAACAACAAAAACGCCTTCCGCGGTGTTTTTGACGGAAAAGGAAACACGATTTCAAATTATACCATAAACACCACAAGAAGTATGCAAGGGATTTTCGGCTTGGTTGCAGGATATCCCGACAATGGAAACAATAAAGGAAAAAAGGCTGTTGTTAAAAACGTTCTTCTTGAAAACGTTGCTGTAAAGGGTATGAGCGGAAGCTACGGTGATTTGAGAGGTGCTTTGATAGGTCAGGCAGAATACGCCACCGTGAGCGGTTGCTTTGTTGATAACACAAAGACTTACATGGAAGGCGGAACGCAAATTGGCGGTCTTATAGGATACGCATATTATTGCGATATTTTCAACTGCGGTTCTTCCACTAAAATCGCAACCCATTCCGGTGTTGCTTACGCAGGCGGTATTGTCGGCAACAGTGCTCATTCAGTAATAAGAAACTGCTACGTAAACACTAATTTTGTTATCAACAACGTTACCGATAAACGTTTTATGTGCATAGGACCTGTGGCAGGTTACATCCGTAACACAGATTTTGATAACAATTTCTATACAGAGCATTCCGAAATTAACTATGGCAAGGTCAAAGGTGTTTCATCCGTTCCTCTATCCCATATGCAAAGCGAAGATTTCGCAAACGCACTTACGGTTTATTCTGAGAAAAACAGCTTTGGCAACATATTCAAAACAAGAAATATAAGTGTTAAGCTTCCATTCCCCACCCCCACTGATTCGCAGAGAGCAGAATATCTGGTTTCCTGCATACCTACAGACCTTGGCAAAGTAACGCTAAGCAATTCAAATGGAACAGCGTTACGTCCCTTCAACCAAACGATTACGGTAACTAAATCAGAAGGTAACGATTCAATCAAAGAAATCATTATCACAGACTTAAAGGGTGTGGTACAGAACATAAAAATAAAAGAAGAAATAGCGGGCGAAAAATACTCTTTTGATATGCCCAATTATCCCATATACATCATTCCAAAGTTTGCAGACGTTTATCTTAAGGGTGAAGGAAATATCCGTAATCCTTATCAGATAACAACTTTTGAAGAATTCATATATATGGCTTCAAAGGTTAACGAAGGAAACAACTCGAAAAACTACAAAGGCGTAGTTTACCGCTTTGCAGATTACAGTCTTATGACTGACATAGATTTTGAAGGAAATGAATTTGAAGGAATAGGAACTCAAAGCAGTCCATTCAAAGGATATTTTTACGGCAACGGTCACACCATAAGCAACGCAGTATTTTCAAAAGCACTTTTCAATTACATAATAGGAGACTTTTTTCTCGAAGGTCTGGAATTGAAAAATATAACCGTAACGGAAAATGAAGGTGCGCTTTTCGTTTACGACGGCAGAGATGGTTCGTTTATCACTCTGAATAATATTATGGCAACAGATTGTAACTTCACAGGTTTAGGCGGAAGCGGTCTTGTGTATTACGGTGCCGAATACGGAACGTATTTATTCAGCTTCCGTATGAAGAACATCTCCTACACAGGCGGTGGACTAACAACAGCTCTTGTTAAGAATACAAATTATCCCGTTGAAGCATTTTACGGCGTACTTATAAATTCAAGCTGTAGTTATCTGTGTCTCAACTTATACGATGGTTCAACGTTTACGTTTGGCTATTCCTATACTTACAACACCACCTTTGAAAAGCACGGTGATGGTTTTCATGCATATACCGAAATAAGCGAAGAC
>JAZOCZ010000066.1:0-4799 GCA_045596755.1 Eubacteriales bacterium
GGTGACGTTAACAAAGACAGTGCTATTGACTCCACAGACTATCTGAGAATCAAAGGTCACTTCCTTGGCACTTATAAAATTGAGGGATAAAATCAATTGAAAATTGAAAGTTAAAAGTTTTTGCTAAAGTTAAAAAGTCAAACTTTTTTAAAAAGCTTTCATTTTGAAATTGTTGATTTTGACTTAAAAAATTTAATTAATGGGGCATCACCTATTCGATGCCCCGCATTTTTTACTCTTTGAAAATTTCTGAAACGATAATTCCAAAGCTGAAAAATCCCCGAAAAAAAGTATAAAAATTGTAATAAAAATCCCAAAAACTATTACTTGTACTAGTGACATCTTGAAAAAAATAATGTAAAATCAGTATAGTAAATAAAAAGTTCACCAAAAGAAAGAAGGTGATGCCATGAGACGAGTTTTAATCAATATGCAAAACTCCCTTTTTTGCAATGCTATTTCAGAAACGCTCAAGAGTTCAGAAAATGAGTTTGATACGTACACAGTTGATTCTCCCGACAAAATTGTTGACGAATGCAAATGGATTTCTCCCTATGCCATTTTGATGGAAGTTACGTGCTATACTCCATGGAAGCTTTGCGAACGTTTGAAAATACGAAACGAAATCAAAGAAAAACAACCCGATTGCAAAATAGTTCTCATTGTCGATGAAAACGCAGAAAAAGATGTGGCAAAACAAGTGAAACAAGCAAAGAAAGACGGACTTATAGACCAGTTTATATACGGTTCAATATCCGCATCCTATCTTGCGGATATTGTGGATTGCCTTTGAGTTAAAACATACTATGACTTTTAAAAGAAAAAACACAATTAAATTTTTTGATAATTTCAGCCTTGCCCTTTCTCCAAAGCTGAATTATTATCTTGATGGAATTGCCAAGCAACGTGTTTTGTTTATAAATGACAAAACGGAAAGCTTTACAGTTTCTTTTGAAGAATCCATGACCGATTTTTCCAAAATAACAACCGAAAGCAACGTTTCATATCAAAGCTGTAAGGATGGAAAACGCATTTGTTTACAACGCAAAAAAGACGGCAAAATTGATTGTGCGTTCTTTTGCATTGAGATAAAGGACAAAGACGGCAGGGAATATAAATTATACGGTCAGATGGTTGTATATACCGATTATAAATGGACAGACGGAATTGAGCCTTTGCTTTTGGAATTGCTTGACAGTATTAACCCCTACGATAATTGCATTTGAAGTTCCAAAAATTGCGTTTAAAGGTAACCTTTTTAACACCCCAAAAATAAATAATAAAAAAATAAAAACCACAAAACAGGAGGACATCAGAATGAAAATGTCAACAAGAATTTTCAGCACAATTTTATGTTTACTGATGCTTGCATACGTTATCCCTGCAGGAACGTTTAAAGTAAAAGCGGCAACAAGCATAAAAGTTGGAGGCGTTACCCTTGAAAGCGGTAAATACCTTGCAGTCGGGGCAACTAAATCCACAAGCACAAAGCCATCAGCAAACTATGCATATTACACAGACGGTTTGCTTAAACTTTATGATTTTACCTTTTCGGGAAATGCCTTTGGAATTTATTCCACAGAAGCTCTGACTGTTGAAACGTCAGGAACAAGTACTTTTACAACAAATACGTACAGTTCTGTATGGAGTGATTCCTCCATCACATTCCGTGGCACAGGAAGACTGAACTTAAATGCTTCTGACGCAACTGTCGTCAGAGCGGCACTTTCTGTCGGAATAAACGGCGGGGTAATTTATGTAACCGCCAAAGACAGAGCGGCTGTTTATGCAAGAACAGGAATAACAGCAAAGGGCGGAGCTATCATTGCTTCCAACTCAAGCGAAAACAGTGTTACAATTACTACCAGCGGCGCTATGACTGTAAGCGGTTGTAACGTTCAGGCGATAAACTCTGGCAGCGGTAACGCTTTAAGCGTCTCTAATTCTCTTACTGTAACATCTGGCAGCGTCTACGCATCAGGTTGCAAAAACACCTTATACGTTGGTTCAACAGTAACTATAAGCAGCGGTAAAATAACCGTTATAGGCAAAGGAACAACACCAACACCTGCTTTTAGCATAGGCGACAAGCTTACAATCTCCGGCGGTGTTATCGAAGCCTCCAGCGAAGGTTCAACAGCTATAAGGGTTTCCAAAAACGGCATCAATATGACAGGCGGAGATATTATAGTAAGCAAAGCAAATACAGAAGGTATATTAGTTGCCGCCGGAGACGTTTATGTGAAAGACGGTGGTATTCAATGTAACGCTTCTGACAACGGTATTAGCGCAATGACAAGCACGGTATCAATTTCAGGAAAAGCAGAGCTTGAAATAACCGCTGGATTGAGTGCAATAGTTTCATCAAAATTCATTGTGGGAGATGCAGAAAAAATTCTTCTTAAAACAACAAGCAGTTCTGTCAGCGTTCTAAAACTCACAAACGGAACTTCATCAGCATACAGCGTTGCAAGTGCTCTTGCCGCTTCCGCTTCTAAAAACAATAACGGTTCAAACCCAGTTGCTCCTAAAGCATCAGATCTTAATTACTATAAAATATCTATATCCGCACCCCTGACGTTTACGTTGGCGGTGTTGGAATGACAGTTGGCGATTGCCTTGCAGAAGGTGCAACCGTTGCTTCTACTTATTCACTAAGTGACAACTATGCTTTCGTTGACCTCAGCGGTGATAAAATCGAAGTTACACTTAAAAACTTTGACCTCAATTGCAGCTCCTTTGACGGAATAAGCCGTGACGGAAGCGTTTACGTTCGTCTTATGGGAACAAGCACCATAACAACGGACGAAAACGGCATATATGCAGGCGGAAACACCGGCTTTTACGGTAGCGGAACTCTTAAAATCACATCCACAGGCGGCTATGGTATAGAGAGTGAGAGCGGAAGCTATTACCATGACGGCGGAAACGTTTATATTGATTCATATGATAACGGTATTTCAACTGATTCATCAAATATTGTGAAAATCACAAGCGGAACTCTTGAAGTTATTTCAGGAGCAAACGGAATCAGCACCAAGAACGTTGAAGTTGTAAACGCAACCGTAACCTTGCGCTCGGGCTCAAGCTTCCGTGCTATTTCCGTATTAGACGGACTTACAACAAGCCTTGAAGTAACTGCTTCAACAGGAAACAAAGGCGAATTGGGAGCATACGATTCCTCAAAGCTTTCAACCTATAAGGCAATAAAAATTGCTTCTCACGCTTGCAAAACCTCTTTTCATTCGAGAACCTCTGCAACTTGTACCACAAGCGGCAAAAAAGCATATTACACCTGTTCAAGCTGCGGTGGATATTTTGAAGATAACCTTGCAACAAAGCCTGTAACTGATTTTAATACGTGGGTCGTTATCCCTGCAACAGGACATACCCCCTCCGAAACGTGGAAAAGCAACGGTGTTCATCATTGGCATTCCTGCACAGTTTGCTTTGTAAATCAGATAATGGAAACCGTCGAAGAACATACATACGGTTCAGATAACGTTTGTGACGTTTGCGAATACGTTAATACAGTTAAAGTTCCTGCAGACGTTAATATTTCAGACGTTGAAGGCGCAACTCTTGTAGACGGAGAATATTGCGCAGTCATCAAAGAAGGCGAAAGCATCACCCTCAAGCCCACGTATAAGCTTGTAATGGATAAATCCCTTTACAACGGCAAAACACCTCTTGTGGGAAGTGTTAACGTTAAATGGCAGATTATGGGAGAAGTAGACGGTGAAACCGTTGTTACAGATGAATTTATCAACTCTTCCTTAAGATTTGATAAGGATATACACAAAGTTATAAACTCAAGCAGAGCGGGAACTTACGTTATTCGTATGACAGTTACCAATACTCTTTCCTATGACGTGAACGAAGACGGTGAAACGGACTATTCCGAAGCTTCATTGTATATAGCACTCATTGTTGAAGAAAACCCAAATCTTGCAAAGAAAATAAGCGGTTCTGTTAAAACCTATGGTGCAGATGGAATTATTAAAGTTTATCTTATGCAAAACGGTGAAACTGTAAAAACTCTCCTTTTCAACGGAAATGAAATACAATACGAATTTTCAAACGTTCCCAAGGGTGAATACGTAATCGTAGTTGAAAAAAATAATAACGTTTGCCAAGAAACAAAAGTTACAGTTGGCAATGAAGACGTTTCTGTCAACGTTGAAACAGCCCTTATTGGTGACGTAACCTCTGACGGTGTTGTTGACTCAACAGACTATCTGAGAATCAAAGGTCATTTCCTTGGTACTTATACAATAACGGGACTTGGTCTCAAATCAGGTGACGTAACCTCTGACGGTGTTATCGACTCAACAGACTATCTCAGAATCAAAGGTCACTTCCTCGGCACTTATAATTTACATGCGTAAATTCAAATTGAAAGCTGATAGTTGAAAGTTATTTGAAAATACAATTTTTTAGTCAAAGCTTACGTTCTGAATTTATCAATTAACAATGAAACTTTCATTATGAGCGTTCAATTAAAAAAATAAAAAACAAAATCTAAAAACGGTTTTGTAAAGTTAAAATGAAAAAGTAGAGAGAAAAGAAAAGATTTTACCCGATAAAATGATAAATGATCAATTGTCATTTGTCAAGGGTAAAATGAACGTTCAACACGCCCATTGACAAATGACAAGATGCTCATTTTAAAAAGAGAATAAGGGAAAATCAGGAAGAAATAAACAACGAGTTTCGTTGTTTCACCGATGAAGTCAAACCTGCTACTTCCGCCGGAGTAAGATTAGAAAGAGAACTGTGAGGTCTTACAAAGTTGTAAA
>JAZOCZ010000067.1:0-6293 GCA_045596755.1 Eubacteriales bacterium
TTGGCTGCCAAATCATTTGCCTTACCAACGGTAATCATTTTTTCAGCCAATGCGCTGACTTCCTTAGCGCGTGTATATGTTGTTTCGATCTGACCAACTTCGAAAAGATATGTTACCATGCCTTTGAGCATAGCCATTCTATGGTCAGTTGTTCTGCCTAATTTTCTTGTACCCGGCATTTGAGCTGCCTCCTTCTCTTATTCTTCAGTCTTCCTGAGGGTAAGTCCCATAGTTTCAAGTTTATGAATAACTTCTTCCAAGGACTTCTTACCCATGTTTCTTACTCTCATCATTTCTTCTTCAGTATAATTGATGAGGTCTTCAACGGTATTTATGCCTGCTCTCTTCAAGCAGTTGAACGAACGAACGGAAAGTTCAAGATCTTCAATCTGAAGAGCGAGATCTTTCTTTGCCTTTTCTTCTTCACCGTCAACGAGAACGTCCATATTCTTTGCTTCGTCAGAAAGTTCAACGAAGAGAGAAAGGTGGTCATTCATAATTTTTGCAGCGAGAGAAACCGCTTCGTTAGCGGAAATTGTTCCGTTTGTTTCAACAGATAAAGTGAGTTTGTCGTAATCCGTTATGTTACCAACTCTTGTATTTTCAACAGTGTAATATGCACTGTATACAGGAGTGAAAATGGAATCAGTATAAATTGTACCGATGATAGCTTTCTGTGCCTTCTCCTTATTTTTAGCAGAAGAAACGTAGCCTCTGCCGTGGTCAAAGGTGAGTTCCATAACGAAACGTTCGCCTTCTTCAACGGTAGCGATACAATGTTCGGGGTTACATACTTCCAAATCCGCATCGGAAATAATGTCGCCAGCTGTTACGATCTTAGGGCCCATAACGTCGATAATAACGGTTTTGGGTTCCTGAGAATAAAGCTTTGCAACTACTCCCTTAACGTTCAGAACGATTTCAGTAACATCCTCTCTGACGCCTTCTACAGTAGAGATTTCATGAAGAACACCGTCGATTTTGATATTCGTAACGGCAACGCCGGGAAGGGAGCTGAGAAGGATTCTTCTGAGAGAATTTCCCAAAGTTGTGCCGTAGCCTCTTTCGAGAGGTTCAACCACGAACTTACCCTTTCTTCCGTCTTCGCTCATTTCTTCAACTACGATATTAGGTCTTTTTATCTCAAGCATTTGTTACCTCCTAAAATTGCGAAATTCGCATTCAAAACTATGTTTTGCGTATTAAGCCGCACAAACATTACTTGGAGTACAACTCAACGATAAGATGTTCTTCGAAGGGAAATTCAACATCTGCTCTCTTGGGAAGTGCCACAACAGTTGCAGATACTGTATCCTTGTTAACATCCAACCAAGCGGGTACTGACCTGTCGGAGATAGCCTCGACAAGCACTTTAATTTTAGCGGAATCAAGGCTCTTCTCTCTGATGGAGATAACGTTTCCTGCCTTAACCAAGTAGGAAGGAATGTTAACCTTTTTGCCGTCAACGGTGAAGTGACCGTGAAGAACGAGCTGTCTTGCTTCAGCACGGCTGGAAGCCATACCTGCACGGTATACAACGTTGTCCAAACGTCTTTCGATCATAGCGAGAAGGTTTTCACCAGTTTGGCCTTCCTTCTTATCTGCTTTTTCGAAATAGTTCTTAAATTGCTTTTCGAGAATACCATAGTACCTCTTTGCTTTCTGCTTTTCTCTGAGCTGCAAGCCGTATTCTTTTACTCTTTTACGAGCATTAGCTGCGCCATGTTGTCCGGGAGCAGATTCTCTGTGTGAAATAGGACATTTGCTGGATGTGCATTTGTCGCCCTTGAGGAAAAGCTTTGTGCCTTCTCTACGGCAGAGTCTGCAAACGGGTCCTGTATATCTTGCCATACGTCTGATTACCTCCGTTATCTAATTAAACACGTCTTCTTTTAGGCGGTCTGCATCCATTGTGAGGAATGGGTGTTACGTCTTTGATAAGTCTTACATCAAGACCTGCTACCTGAAGGGCACGAATAGCAGCTTCTCTGCCTTGTCCGGGTCCTTTTACATAAACCTCAACTGTTTTGAGACCGTGTTCCATTGCTGCTTTTGCTGCAGTTTCGGAAGCCATCTGTGCCGCAAAAGGAGTGGATTTTCTGGAACCTCTGTAACCCAACTCACCTGCGGATGCCCAAGAAATAGCATTACCTTTAAGGTCTGTAATTGTAACGATTGTGTTGTTGAAGCTTGAGCAGATATGAGCTGCGCCTGCTTCAATATTTTTACGTTCGCGACGCTTTTTGATAGTCGTCTTTTTTTGAGCTTTCGCCATTATTTACTCCTCCGCTTACTTCTTCTTGTTAGCTATTGTCTTAACGGGACCTTTTCTCGTACGAGCGTTTGTCTTTGTTCTCTGTCCTCTTACGGGAAGTCCTTTTCTGTGTCTGATGCCTCTGTAGCAATCGATTTCGATCATTCTCTTGATGTTGAGAGCAACTTCTCTTCTGAGGTCGCCTTCTACAACGTAATCGTTTTCGATAACTTCACGAAGCTTTGCAACATCGTCTTCTGTTAAATCTTTAACTCTGATGTCGGGATTGATACCCGTTTTTGCCAAAATTTCATTGGCGCGGCTTCTGCCGATACCGTAGATGTAGGTCAAGCCGATTTCTACGCGTTTTGCATTTGGAAGGTCAACACCTGAAATACGTGCCATAGAATTTTACACCTCTTTCTTATCCCTGCTTTTGCTTATGCTTAGGGTTCTCGCAAATAACCATCACTTTGCCTTTTCTTTTGATGACTTTGCATTTTTCGCAAATCTTTTTTACAGAAGGTCTTACTTTCATTTAATACACCATAAACCTTTCCGACTCACTGATTTTGTTCTTCGGCGAAAGTTCTGTGTGAGCCTTTCGAACGTATCACCGTACCATAAATATTTAAAATTAGTTGATTATTTCATTCTGAATGTGATTCTTCCCTGCGTCAAGTCATAAACAGATACCTCAACCGTTACTCTGTCACCAGGCAATATTCTGATATAATGCATACGCATTTTACCTGAAATATGTGCGGTAATAATGTGACCGTTAGTGAGTTTTACTTTAAACACAGTGTTGGGTAACACTTCCGTTACCACGCCTTCACACTCAATTACGTCGTCTTTTGCCAGAACTATTCCTCCTCTCGGCAATGTCCGTCCGCCTTTTGCATTTGTGCAAGGCTTATATTCTCTCGGAATTGGCGAACAGCCCGTCTCAATCGCCCATCAGTTATAGGCGTCCCAAAAAATATATACTCACAAAGTTTATTATCAAAGAAACATTCTACATGCTTCTTTTTCTTCTTTTTAGGGGTTTCTAATTTACGCTCTTTTCCGTTTGCAAGGAAAACGTATTGTTCGTCTTCTGAAAGCACTGCGTATACAACACCAGTATCATGCCCCTTCAAAGAAACTGCAAAACAACCTGAGTAAATCTTTTTCATAATCACCTTGGGTCCGTTAAAATAACGGGACCGTCATCGAGAATTGCTATTGTATTTTCGTAATGTGCCGTAAGCGAGCCATCGCAAGTCACAACAGTCCAATCGTTCGAAAGAACCTTTATATGATACGAACCAATGGCTACCATAGGTTCAACTGCAATGGTCATTCCCTTTTCAAGTCTGGGACCTCTTATCCTTGACGCATAGTTTGGAACTTCGGGAGATTCATGAAGATTTTTACCGATACCGTGACCGACATAATCCCTTATGACACCGTATCCAAAACTTTCAACGTAATTCTGAACTGCAGCGGAGATATCACCGATTCGGTTTCCCACAACTGCCGCTTTCATACCTTCAAAAAAACTTTGCTTCGTTACGTCAATAAGTTTCTGGGCTTCGGGGCTTATGGCTCCTACACCGTAAGTACCGGCACAATCACCATGAAACCCTTTATATTTAGCACCAACGTCAATTTTAACAACGTCTCCCTCCTGCAGTACACGTCCTGACGGGATCCCATGGATCAGCTCGTGGGTGAGGCTTATACATGGGGAAGCAGGGAAACCTGCATATCCCAGAAAAGATGGGGTAGCACCGTATGACTGAATTACACGCTTAACTGTAGAATCGATGGAGCGAGTTGTGACACCAGGCTTGATACATTCAGCCGCAGCCTCACGAGCGAGCGCGGCGATTCTACCCGCCTTTCTCATCAACTCCAACTCGTCGTCAGACTTAATATATATCATTCCATTTTACGCAACCGTTTTCACGGCGCGGTTCTCCTTTCGACCAATCAGGTATCGGTCATACGTTATGCAAGAACGACTCCAAGAGCCTCTAATGCTCTTTTAGAAACGTCCTCAACTGTTCCTTCACCATTAACGTTAACCAAAAGATTCATATTACTATAAAACTCTTTCAAAGGTTCCGTTTCACGGTGATAGGTGAGAAGTCTGCTTTCAACCACGTCTTTGCGATCATCCTTACGGATTATAAGTTCGCTGCCGCAAGCGTCACATTTTCCCTCTTCAGCAGGTGGAGCATACACTGTATGATATGATGCACTACATGCTGAACAAAGTCTTCTTCCGCTCATACGGTCAACTATAGCTTTGTCAGAAACTTCAAACGAAATTACCTTTGTTATCTCGACTCCCATTAAAGCGAGAGCCTCTGCCTGAGGTATAGTTCTCGGGAATCCGTCAAGAATAAAGCCGTTTTTGCAATCATCTTCAGATAAACGTTCTTTAATTATGCCTATAACAACTTCATCAGGAACGAGGGAGCCTGATTCAGTGTAGCTCCTGGCTTCCAATCCCATAGGAGTGGAAGCCTGAATAGCTGCACGAATCATCTCACCCGTTGAAATAGCGGGAATCCCGAACTGTTTGCTGATAATTTTTGCTTGCGTCCCTTTACCCGCACCGGGAGGGCCAAACATTATAAGATTATACATAACCTTACCTCTTTTTTCCTCTTAGCTGAGGAACCCCTTGTAGTTACGCATTGTAATCTGACCTTCAAGCTCACGGAACGTTTCAAGGATAACACCTACAACGATGAGCAATGAAGAACCACCGAATACCATGCTTGCCATTCCTGATTGTGGGAAGAGCCAGTAAATAACCTGAGGGAATACTGCGATAAATCCAAGGAACAATGCACCGATGAACGTGATTCTGTTGAGAACCTTAACGATGTAGTCCGTTGTGGGTTTACCGGGACGGATACCTGTTATTGTACCGCCGTTTTTCTTCAGGTTATTTGCAACTTCAACAGGGTTGAAGGAAATAGTAATGTAGAAATATGAAAACGCAATGATAAGCGCAAAGTTAACTGTAACGCCGATATATGAGGTCATGGAGAAATACTGGAAGAATCCACTATCTGTTTTCCAACCGAATATCAATGCGAGAGTTGAAGGAAGCGCAACGATGGACTGAGCAAAAATGATAGGCATAACGCCGCTCATGTTAAGTTTGATAGGAAGGTTTGTGCTTGAACCGCCGTAAACCTTTCTGCCCATCTGACGTTTTGCATACTGAACGGGAATTCGTCTTTCGGAGTTTGTAATCCAAACTACAAAGAAGACTATAGCAACCATAATAACTGCGATTGCTACAACGGAAGCAATATACTGCTTACCGCCTTGGCCAACAAGGTTTATAGCCTGCTGGAACATTGAAGGCAAGCTGGAAACGATGTTAACGAAGAGTATCATGGAGATACCGTTACCGATACCGTTATCATTGATTTTTTCGCCAAGCCACATGATAAGAGAAGCACCGGCGCAATAAGAAGTAACGATTACAAGTCCTGCGAACCAGCCATCGGAAGTTAAAGCATCTCTGGACTCGAGAGCTTTGTAATATCCGTAAGCGGTAACAAGCGCAAGAGCAACGGTTACGTAACGTGTGATCTGTGTAATCTTTTTCTGTCCTTCGGGACCTTCCTTGCTCATTCTTTCGAGAGCAGGGATAGCTACCGCGAGGAGCTGCATAACGATTGATGCAGTAATATAAGGTGATATTGAGAGCGCAAACAACGTTGCCTGTGAAAAGGCTTCGCCGTTAATTACACTAAAATAACCAAGAAGGTTATCTGCGTTACCGGAGAACCATTCTGCGATTGTTTTACTATCTACAAAAGGAACAGGGATTGCACATCCAAGACGGTAAATAAGCAAGATTATACCTGTAAAGATAAGTTTTCTTCTTATTTCGTCAACTCTCCAAGCATTCTTTAATGTTTGCAGCATCTTATACCTCCTCTGCCTTTCCTCCGGCGGCTTCAATCTTTTCCTTAGCGGATGCAGAGAATATCTTTGCTTTTACTGTGAGGGACTTTGTAAGGTC
>JAZOCZ010000068.1:0-3233 GCA_045596755.1 Eubacteriales bacterium
TTTGTTTTTTTATTTCTCCCAGAATTATTTTACACTAACCAAGATAACTCTTGATTTATTTTTGAAAATATAATAGTATATAATAAAAGGAGATTATGATATGACAAAAAATGAATTTACATCTTTAAGAAAAAAACTTGCTAAAGATTATTTTCTTCAAGGTTTCAACTGTGCCCAATCTGTTGTTTTGGCATTTGCTGATATTTGCGACATGGACGAAGAAACCCTTGCAAAACTTTCCTCACCCTTTGGTGGAGGAATGGGACAAATGCGTGAGGTTTGCGGTGCGGTAAGCGGAATGCTTATAATTGAAGGCATTCTCTCAGGATATTCATCCCCAGCTGATAAGGAAGACAAAAAAAGAGTTTACGCAGAAACCAAATCCCTTGGAGAAAGGTTTAAAGAAATAAACGGAAGTATCATATGCCGTGAACTTCTTTCAGACATTCCCCATTCAACAGACGGAATTCCCGCTGAGCGTAACGAAGAATATTATAAAAAACGTCCTTGTGCTGAATTGGTTGAAATAGCCGCTGGGATTCTTGCAGAAAAACTTTTTGAAGCCATTTACTAAAAAACTCCGCCTGATAACAAAGGCGAAGTTTTTTTAAAATCAAAACAATCTTTACGGTAAAATTATAGTCTTATGGTTACATTCTCCAGGACTCATAAAACTTTT
Organism: Eubacteriales bacterium; assembly: GCA_045596755.1. Lineage (GTDB taxonomy): Bacteria > Bacillota > Clostridia > Oscillospirales > CAG-382 > SIG653. The sequence continues at coordinate 680 of JAZOCZ010000068.1, forward strand.
TTCTCATATTATAAAGTTTAGTTTCCGATACATAATATTTCAAACTTATTTCCGTGACTGTTTTATCCTTGGTAACAAACTCAAAAAGCGCATCTCTGAATTCCCCACCAATTTCATCACAAAGTTTATTTATTTTATTTTTCACCGTTTTCGGTTGTGCATCGTATGTAAGGCATGAAAAGCATACAAAACCTTGCATGGAATAACTCAGGTTTATCCCTCTCTTTTTTCTGAACATATTACACCTCCTACCTCCTTGAAGCGACAAACAAATTGACATTTCAGCACGGGGCTTATGCATCATTGTCAATTCTTTTGCATATTTTACCACGATACGATTAAAAAGTCAATATGATTGACAAAATATTTTAAAATTCGCTCTTGACAGACAAGAATTTTGGCGTTATAATATGAACAATGAAGAATAAAAGCAAAAAATGTTGAAAAAGCAACTGTAAAACGGGAGGCTTAAATATGATATATCTGAAATGGCTTAGAAAAAATGCAAATATAAGTCAAAACGATTTGGCTGAAAAACTTAACGTTTCAAGAACTACTATATCTATGTGGGAAAACGAAAGCAGTTTGCCACTTTATGAAACGCTCAATACACTTTCTGAAATATTCGGTGAGCCTATCAATCTTATTGTACAGAGTATAACGGAATGGAACGAAGAAAAGCAAGATGAATATGACAGACTCCTGACTCGTGAAGAAAAAATTGAATTCATCGAACAAAACGGCGTGCCGCCTCACCTTGCAAAATTCTTTCACAGTGAAAAAAACAAGCAAACGGCACGTAAAAAAAATCGCATCCCTGTGTTGGGATACGTCAGAGGCGGAAATCCTTCACCCGCATACGAAGAAGTTATTGGGTATGAAGAAATAACGGAAGATATGATGAACAGCGGAGAATATTTCGGGCTTATTGTGAAGGGCGATTCCATGGAGCCCAGATTTACCGAAGGCGATACGGTTATTGTAAAAAAGCAATCATCTGCTGATACGGGAAATATAATAGTTGCACTCATTGGGGAAAATGATGCAACTATCAAAAAGATTATTATCGATGAAAAGGGAATAATTCTTCAACCTCTCAATCCTGCATACAAACCAAAATATTTTTCAAGGGAAGATATAAGAAGTTTTCCCGTCACGTTGATTGGAAAGGTTGTTGAATTGAGAGCGAAATTCTAAAACAACATTCCTGTAAGAAGCACAATTCCCGTAAGTATAAACAAAAAACTAAAATTAAACGCTGAAAAGGTTTTTACATAGAATTTCGTTTTGTTTGGGTTATGCTTTCTGTATTCGCTGAAGGTTATAAGACTTGCAAGGGATGAAATCAGAGTTCCGACGCCACCAATATTGACGCCAACTAAAAGATCGGAATAATCAGACGTAAATTGAGAAAGCAATATGGCAGAGGGAACGTTACTTATAAACTGACATGAAATAACGCTGAACAGCAAAGTGCTTTTTTCAAGCAAAGATGAAAGCAATTCTCTCACTACGTCGATTCTTGCCATATTTCCCGAAAATATAAAGAAAAATACGAAAGTGAAAAGCAAGGGATAATCAACCATTTCCAAGGCTTTTCTGTCTACGAAAATCAATACCGCAGGAATTATAATAAGTCCAATCCAATAAGGTATTCCACGGAAAACAATTGCTATAGAAAGAGCGAAAAGAGATAAATATACTGCAGTTCTTCCCTTCGGAAGATGGATTTCCTCATCCTCAATGAATAAAGGCTCACGCTTTACGAATATAACACAACAAAGGGTTATGAGCATAATCGATATAACGAAAGGTTCAAGCATTATTCCCATGAATTCAAGGTTCGGAATATTGAATTTGGTATACAGATATAAGTTCTGGGGATTTCCGAAAGGAGTCAACATTCCTCCTAAATTTGCAGATATGTTCTGCATTATAAAGGTGAATGCCATATATTTTTCCATTTTCGTTGAAGAAAGAACGAAATATCCAAGCGGCAAAAACGTGAGAAGCGCCATATCGTTTGCAATAAGCATTGAGCCAATGAACGTTATGTATACCAACGCAAGAATACAACTTCTCGTGTCTTTAAAAAGCTGAACTATCTTTTCCGCAAGAACGTAAAAGAAATTTATATTTTTCAAAGCACAAACAACAGCAAGAACGCAAAAGAGACAAGTAAGCGTTTTGAAATCGAAATAATTTCCGTATTCCTCATCGGGCGGAACTATAAAACTTGTTATTACTGCCGCTGTGAAAGCAACGGTCATAACAACGTTCTTTTTCACAAAAGATAAAATATATTGCATTTTTCATCCCTCAAAAATAATTTCTCAAAACCGACATGAATTATACCATTTGTAAAAAAAATCGTCAAGGTGTAATTATCACGAATTTTAAAGAGTATATATACATTTTTTTATTTAAATCTAGACCCCATAATTGCAACTTTATTTTGATATGGTTTATTTCACTATCACTAAAATCCATCATCTTTAAGTCTTTCCTACTTGTTAACCATAATTCTTTGATAGATTTAATATTATTTTGTTCC
>JAZOCZ010000069.1:0-5274 GCA_045596755.1 Eubacteriales bacterium
TGGAAGGAATATCTCTTACCAACGTTTCTGCGGATTGACTGAGCAAGCCACATACCCATAATATTTTTGAGGAATCTGAAACGGTATTCAACACCGCCTTCGTTGGTGAAGTTAGCCTTGAAAGCTTCTTCTGATTGAACAGGAACCATATTTTCCGTTCCGATAAGACTCCACGTTCCCGACGATATGTAAACGCTGTTTTCTTCAAGAGGACAAGCGGCAACGGCAGAAGCTGTATCATGAGAAGGACAGAACACAACGTCACAGTCGAAGCCAACCTCAGCTTTGATCTCATCAGTGAATTTGCCAATAAACGTTCCAGGCATATTCAAATCCCCGAATATGGATTTTTTTATTCCAAGACGGTCGAGAATCTCACAGTCCCACGTTTTTGTTTCCGCGTTCAACAAATTTGTTGTGGATGCATTCGTATATTCATTTTTCATAACGCCCGTAAGCTTATATGAAAAATATTCGGGAATCATCAAGAATCTTTCGGCTTTATCAAGTTTTCCGCTTTTCTTATCGCAATAAAGCTGATAAACCGTATTGAAATTTTGCTTCTGAATACCTGTTCTTGAATAAAGCTCTTCGGAAGAAATTATCTTACTGATTTCTTCCTGAACCTTTGCAGTTCTCGGGTCGCGGTATGCTATAGCGGGAAGGATTTCTTTTCCGTCCTTATCGAGAAGAACGTAATCAACACCCCACGTATCGATAGCCATAGTTTGAGGAATTTTTCCCTTTACTGCACATTCTTTGAGACCTTTTTTTATTTCTGCGAGAAGATATTCAACGTCCCAGATAATATCGTCGCCTTTATTTACAACGTTATTTTCAAAACGGTAAATTTCTTCAAGCGTTATCTTCTCACCGTCAAACACACCCAAAATATGTCTTCCGCCAGAAGCGCCTATATCAATTGCCAATGAACAAAGCATAAAAGAATACCCCTTTACATAATTTGTTACTTTAATAATAACAAACAAAGGGGCATTTTAAAAGGTCTGTATTTGACAAAAAAAGTGTCCTTATTTGCAGCCTCGGAATTTCTTTGGTGAAAGTCCGAATCGTGCTGTAAATTTTCTGTGGAAATAGCTTATATTTTCATACCCTACGTTCAATGCAACGTCTGATACGCTCATATTTGTGTTTTTAAGTAAAAATGCACTTTGAGAAAGTCTTTTTTCCTGCACAAGCTCTGTATAGCTTTTTCCTGTTTTGCGTTTTATTTCGCGAGAAAGATTATAAAGGTCATAATGAAGAATTTCAGACAGCTCCGTAAGGCTTCCGTCTCTGTAATTTTCCTCGATATATCTGAATATTCTGAAGATTTCTCCGTTATCGTCAGAAGCCAATTTATCAGTATAATTCAGCAAATGAATAAACAAAAGTCCCATTGCCGTCTGATTTATACGGCGTTTATTTGGCGTTTCGTTCAAAAGTGTCCAGATAAGGTTTTCAACAAGATTCTGAATAGGAAGCACATCTGCGACTTTAAAATGTAAAAAACAAGGTCCATCAGCGTTTTTTCCAAGACAATTGACAAGGAATCTGTGAAGAGGAGTTTCTTCCTCCCCTATCATTGCGAGAGAGCTATGAAAAAACTGGGGAAGGATTATAAAATTCACGGCAATATCGTCTTTTTCTGCCTTCATTATTTCCTGAGTTGCACTTTGCCCCAAAAAGAGAAGTTCCCCTTCTTTGAGAACGATTTCCCTGCCGTTTATAACGTGTTTCGTTTCACCTTTGCACATATAAACAACTTCAACGTAATCATGGGTATGTTTCGGGAAAGATACGAAACGTGTATGCGGTCTTATTGATATAAGTTTCCCCGATTCGAGAAGTTTTTTAGCGTTTACAACGCTTCCCTCTCGCATCATATATATATCACGTTCTATAGTTTTCGTGCCTTCAAGAATTTTTTTCTCCTCGGGGGTTATTTCACTTAATTTTTCGAGTAGCTCTTTATTTATCATAACGCACCAACGGAAAAATTATTATGTGTTATATCTGTTTTTTAAAACGTTCAGCTTTGTTCGCTTTCAAAATATTTTTTCGCTGTATCATAAACAAACTTTCTTAAATCGTCCGATTTAAAATAATACCATTCGTCCCGTTCACCGTCTTTATCATATGCTCTTAATTCAAGAGTTGAATAATCTTCACCATAAAAGTAAAAACAATTTTTTCTGCCATTTTTATAATAAACGGTTACGATTGTGTCGGGAGTAACAATTTCGCCCTCGGGTATAATTCCTGTTGACACGCTATTGAAAAGCTCTATAAATTTATCCGTTTCTTCTTCGTTGAAGAAATGTTCTACGCCTGTGCGACCTCCGATTCCAATAGATTCAATTTTGCTTTTTTTGATTTTCACGCCAGATAGACTTGCTTTTCCCGTTATTGCACTACAACTTGTCAGCGTTGTTAAGATGAGTATTATGGAAATAACCGATAGTTTCAGTTTCATTATATTCTTCTCCATTATAAATAATTTCAATATGCTTTTCTATTCCAAAGGTATTATACCAAATACAAACGTCATTGTCAATTGTTTTGTCGAAATTATGTTCTATTTGTAAAAAAGTATTTTTTCTATTGATTTTTATGTTTCGTTATGTTACAATTTGCGAGATAAAAATATAGTGAATCTTGTTGGACAACTGCAAGAGGATAAAACTTTGGAGAAGCTCATTAGATTGAGTGCCGAAGGGGCAAGCGAAAGCGAAACTCTCAGGCAAAAGGACAAAGGTAACTTTATTTAAAATGTTATTTTGTTTTTTTGCGGAGCGTTTTTACGTTCCGCTTTTTATTTTATAAATTCAGGAGGAATCAAAATGGAAAAGGTTATTGAAATAAATAACGTTGTAAACAGCTTTGTATGGACAGACGTGGGTTTATACCTTCTTCTTGCCGTCGGAGTTATTATGACTTGCGTCACGGGTGTTTTTCAGATTACTCATTTAGGGCATTGGTGGAAAACAACCATCGGAAGTGTTTTTAAAAAGAACAGTTCATCCAACGCAAAAACGGATAAAAAATCCATTTCTCAATTTCAGGCTTTATGTACCGCTCTTGCCGCAACAGTTGGAACGGGCAACATCGCAGGCGTTTCCGCTGCTATATGCATAGGCGGACCCGGCGCTGTTTTCTGGATGTGGATTGCTGCATTTTTGGGTATGATGACAAACTTCTCCGAAAACGTTTTAGGTATTTATTTCAGACGTAAAAACGAAGACGGCGAATGGTCAGGCGGTGCTATGTACTATCTTAAAGACGGTATGGGTAAAATAAAAGGAATGAAGCACGTTGCCTCCGTTCTCGCTGTATTATTTGCATTTTTTGCAATTCTCGCCTCTTTCGGCATCGGAAACATGGGACAGGTAAACAAAATAGTCCTCAACCTTAATTCATCCTTCTTCAGCAACGTCAAGGCTGAAATTTTTGGTTTCCCTGCCGTTAATCTTATAATCGGTATTATTCTCGTTATTCTCGGCGGACTTATTATTTTGGGCGGTCTTCAAAGAATAGCAAGATTCGCAGAATTTGTTATTCCTTTCATGGCCGTCGCATACGTTATATTCGGTCTCGTTGTTATAACTGTAAATTCCGAGAATATTATACCTGCTTTCGCATCCATTTTCAAATTTGCGTTCGGTGTTGAAGCGGTTGCAGGCGGTGCGGCAGGTATTGCTATTAAAAAGGTTATTACACAAGGCTGCAAACGCGGCGTTTTCTCAAACGAAGCGGGACTCGGTTCATCCGTTATAGTTCACTCCGCTTCCAACGTTAAAGAGCCCGTTAAGCAAGGTATGTGGGGTATTTTCGAAGTATTCTTCGATACGATGGTTATTTGTACAATGACAGCCCTTATCGCTCTTACTTCAGGATTTATAAATCTTGAAACGGGACACGTTTTGGAAGGCGTTAACGATGCTACTCTTATAAACAAAGCCTTCGGAAACGTTTTTGGCGTATTCGGAGAAGGTTTCATTGCAATTGCAATGCTTTTCTTTGCATTTACAACCGTTTTGGGCTGGTCTCAATATGGAACAAAAGCCGTTGAATATTTATTTGGCGTTAAAGTTGCAAAGGTTTACAAGGTTATTTTCGTTCTGATGATCGTTTCTGGAGCATTGATGGAATCCTCCGTTGCTTGGGATATTTCCGACACTTTCAACGGTCTTATGATGATTCCTAACCTTATTGCTGTTGTTATCCTTTCACCTCTCGTTTTCAAAATCACGAAAAACTACGTATCAAGAAAGCTCAAAGGCAAAGACATCAAACCTATGTATTCATTCGACGACGAAATACAGAAGCTTGCGGAGCAAAGTCCCAGTGAAGACATAATTGTTCTTGAAGAAAAATCAGAGAAATAAACGTATTGACAAACCAAAGGTTTAATGTTAAAATAAGGTCATCAAAGTAGAAGGTTTTGAGCCGTCTCAAAGTTAAAAGCTTTGAGACGGTTTTGAATTACGGAAAAGGAGTTCGTATGTTTCTGACAGGTGCGGACATTATTATAAAAGTTTTGATAGAACAAGGGTGCGACGTTGTATTCGGATATCCCGGTGGACAAATAATCGACGTTTACGATTCCCTCTATAAATATCAAAACGAAATAAAACATATTCTCACTGCTCACGAACAGGGAGCGGCTCATGCTGCTGACGGCTACGCAAGAGCAACGGGAAAGGTTGGCGTTGTTATATCAACGTCAGGACCGGGAGCTACAAATCTTGTTACTGGGATTGCGACGGCTCACCTCGATTCTATTCCCATGGTTGCTATATGCGGAAACGTCCCAACGTCTCAAATCGGAACGGACAGTTTTCAAGAGATAGATATTACGGGTATTACCCTTCCCATAACGAAACATAATTATTTCGTAGGAAGCGTTGAAAATCTTGCAGACACATTAAGAGAAGCTTTTAAGCTTGCTAAATCAGGAAGACCAGGTCCTGTTCTTGTTGACGTTCCCAAGGACGTTCAGACCGCAATTTGCAAATACAAGCCAATGCCCGCGGTTGAACCGTACGAAAAGTTTGCCGCAAAAGATATTCGTATTGAGCAGGCTTCTGAATGCATAAACAAAGCCAAAAGACCGTTTATATATTTTGGTGGCGGCGTTCTTTCATCGGATGCAAAAGAGGAAATGCTTGAACTTGCAGAAAAAATTGACGCACCCATTGGATGTTCCATGATGGGACTTTCAGTTTTGCCTACTGACCATCCGAGATTTTTAGGAATGCAGGGTATGCACGG
>JAZOCZ010000070.1:0-5516 GCA_045596755.1 Eubacteriales bacterium
GGCTACGATCCGACTTCCTCAAGCGGATCCGCAAACGCATTCCCGCCCTGCTGGTCATGACGGCGGCCCATGTGGGCCAGGCTGCCCTGGGCGTAGCCTTCGCCCTGGGAACCCGGGGTGTCATCGACGCCGCCACCGCCCGGGACGGTGCCGCCTTTGGCCGGGCCTGCGCCCTGCAGCTTGCGATCATCGCCGGAATCCTGCTGTGCACCACCGGCTTCCGTTATCTCAAGGAGCGGCTGACCTGCCAGCTGGACCGGGATTGGAAGCAGGATCTACTCCAGGGCCTCCTCCGGGGCGACTACGCCGCGGTCTCCGCCTATCACAGCGGCGAGCTGATCAACCGCCTCAATAACGATGTCAAGGCCGTGGACGACGGCATCCTCAACACAGCGCCCAATGTGGCCTCCATGGCCACCAAGCTTGTGGGCGCCACGGCAGTGCTGGCCATGCTGGAGCCCTGGTTCACCGCCATCCTGGCGGCGGCGGGCCTGGCGGTCATCGGCCTCACCGGACTCCTTCGGCGGCGGCTGAACTTGCTACTCCTGATATTGAGTCACTTTATTTTCTTATTGATGTATATAATTTTACAAAAAATATTGACAAATTGAATTCATTGGTGTATAATTGTACCAAATAATATGCGGATAAAAAACAAAAAAATAAAAAATCATGGAGGACACTCAATGAAAAAAACGTTATTATCCTTAGCAATCGCAATTTCTGCGATCCTTTCCATGGCATCCTGCGGTGGTGATGATGCTTCTACTGCTTCCAAAGCAGACGAATCATCCAAGCCTGCAGAATCCCAATCCACAGCAGTTTCCGAAGATTCATCAAAATCTGAAGACGCTTCATCTTCTGAAGGCTCATCGGAAGAACCAGTTTCCGTTGATCCCGATTTCAAGCTCGACATCACATGCAACGATGAACTTGAAGACACAGAACTCATTGTAACTTCTTCCAACAATGGTGAAGATGCAGATTCCTACTGGTTTTTCACATATGCTGATTCCGCAGCAAAAATTACAGTATATGTTGATGACGCATCCGTACTTTCAGCAGACGGTATTGAATTCTTCCTTGGCGAAAAGAAAGCTACCGCTAAATTTGAAGACGGAAAATTCGTTTCTGTTACTGTAACAGCAGACGGAAAAGTTGTTGCAAAAGGCTATGAAAACGGTGGATACAACAAAGATATCTCTGTTGAAGCTTCTGTTCAGGGCTGGGAATGCGAAAGCGTAAAAGGCTACGTTATTTCCGTTTCCGTTCCTTACGAACTCATGGGAAATGATTCTGACAGCGCATATGAAAATCTTTCAATCGCTCCCGCTCTTATCAACTGCAACGGTAGTGATACAACAAAAGAATTCTATGAATATTGCGATGAAAAAGCTGCAAACGGCTTTATGGTTGTAGTAAACGATGATACTTTCGAAGAAAGCCCCTTCAAGGGTGTTGTTACCCTCGGTGCATGTAACAGTGATATTCCTGTAACAGGCGATTGGGATACTTCAAAGGACTATGCTCCCGACGATGCAAAATATGCAGACAGAATTGTAACTCTTTCCAGCGACGGTGTTAATACAATCTATTTCTCCGGCGTAACAGGTCCTGTTGCTTATGCTGAAGCAACTTTCAAACTCAAAGCAATCAAAAACAATGACGCTTGGCCAAAATTCGGTTTCTTGTTCAATGACGGCGCAGACAACGGTTTGTTCTGCTTCATCGACTCTGCTACAGGCGACGGTGCGAAAAATCAGCTTTCTGACATCTTCAAGGATGATGCTGGTTACGTTCAGGTAATTGATGGCGAATACAAATGGGCTGAAACAGAAAACACAGCATGGCCTACAGGTTGGACATATGATAAGGAAATAACACTTGCAGTTCTCAGAAACGGTAACACTGTTACATTCTACGTAAACGGCGCTGCTACATACGTTGTTAAAGACGTTCCTTCTATCACATCCGACAACGAATGCTCCATTGGTCTCAATGCATTCAACCTCGACCTCGAAGTTACAAACTACAGATGCACCGATGATGCAAACGATGCAACTATCAAAAATCTTTTGAAAAAATAAAATATTGTAATTCATAAGTAGGGAGCCATTGAACGTATATGGTTGGAATTGTATATTCTGCTGCACTCAGCGGCGTTGAAGGCCTTGTTGTGACGGTTGAAGCGAAGGCTTCTCCGTCGCAAGAACCAAAATTAGAAATAATAGGTTTGCCTGATGCCGCTGTAAAGGAGGCAGCACAGCGTGTATATTCTGCCGCTCATAGTTCGGGTATTGCTGTTAAGCACAATTTGCTTACGGTAAACTTGGCTCCCGCTTATATTCGTAAGGAGGGGTCTGCTTACGACCTCCCCATACTTATTGCGTGCGTTTACGCATCGAAAGAAAACAGAGTTGATCTTTCGGGAAAATGTTTTTTAGGTGAACTTTCTCTTACAGGTGCCTTGCGCCCTGTAAGAGGGGTTCTTTCTATGGCAATAGCTGCAAAAGAAAACGGATTCAGCGAAATATACGTACCTTTTGAAAACGCTCCTGAGGCTGCTGCAGCAGGAGATATAAAAGTTTATGGCGTGAAAAACGTTGCTGAACTTTTTAAGCATATTGAAGGAGAGGAAGTTCTTGAACAATGTGTTTTCGATGAAGATGCATTCAGGCTTTCATCCTTGACCTGCGAACTTGATATGGCTGATGTTAAAGGGCAGGGGTTTGCAAAGTATGCCTTGGAGGTTGCTGCGGCAGGAAATCATAACGTACTTATGATAGGACCTCCTGGAACGGGCAAAAGTATGCTCGCTTCCCGACTTTCAACAATATTGCCTCCGCTTTCCCTTGAGGAAGCAATTGAGACAACGAAGATACATTCTGTATCGGGTTTGTTGAAACCTTCACAGTCTTTGATTACGGCTCGTCCGTTCAGAGCACCGCACCATTCCGTTTCTGCGGCTGGACTTGCAGGAGGCGGAAGAGTACCTAAACCCGGTGAGATATCCTTGGCGCACAACGGAGTTTTGTTCCTTGATGAATTACCGGAATTTGATAAAACTGCTATGGAAATACTTCGTCAGCCTATAGAGGAAAAAAGTGTTTCTATAACTCGTGTCAACGGAAAAACGGAGTTCCCTTGCTCGTTTATGCTCGTTGCTGCAATGAATCCGTGTAAGTGCGGATTTTATGGTCATCCTACGAAACAATGTACTTGTTCAGCAAATTCAAGAAGACAGTACGTTTCGAAAATTTCAGGCCCTTTACTTGACAGAATTGATATACAAGTTGAACTCAGACCTCTTGAATTTGAACTTCTTTCCGCTCAAAAAACGGGTGAGGGCAGTGCAGAGATTTATGAAAGGGTTATGCGTGCCCGTGAATTTGCTAAAAAACGCTTTGAAAACGTAACCGTGGGCGGTGTCCCCGTTACGTCAAATAGTATGATGAGTGGTTCACTCGTCCGTAAATATTGTGTTCTTGATGAAAAAGGAACAGCAGTTCTGAAACGTGCTTATGAATCGTTAGGATTGTCCGCTCGCGGATATGACAGACTTCTCAAAATATCAAGAACTGTTGCGGATTTTGAAGAATCAGAAATAATAAGAAGTACCCACGTTGCGACGGCTATTCAACTTCGCACGCTGGACAGAAACTATTGGGATTGAAAATAACAGGCGGAGAATAAATATGGATATAGAAGGAAAACACTTTCCAGACGAGGAAGACGAACATAGTTCGAAAACAGGAAAACGTATTTCAAAAATTGTCTTCCGTGTTCTTGCAATATGCTCCGCTGCTGCTTATATAATTTGCTTTGCGCGTATTTTTTCAAGCTGTGATTCTTCCTTGCTTGAAAAAATAACTTTTTCTGAAAATGCGTTGGATTTGTATTATGATTCTCCTGACAAATTCGTTACTTATAAGATAAACACAAAGGATTTCATGGAGTATTACGGAACTATAACTCTTTCAAACGTTGTTTATGCTGAAACGGCTGGAGAATTGGAGATAGGTGTTAAATACAATACAAAAATAACTGATGCTGAAAAAAATAATGCAAACGGTGAATTTGAATCGTATCCTCTTGTGTACCGTTTGTATGATCAGAAGGGAAATGAATATCAACCTTGCAACAGAATAAATACTGAAAAAGGAAGATATAAATTTGAAAGAATAAGTTTTTCGGGATTAAAAATTGATTTTTCGGAAAATGATTTGAATACAAATGAATACTACGCATCGGGTGAAGACGTTTTTTTTGATACCGAGGAAACTGAAAGCGGCGAAAAATACACTTTGGAAATTTATAACCCTGTGACAAAAGAAACCAAAAAATTTGTAATATACGACAATCATACAACGTATAAACTTATTGAATTCAAGCCATAATCCTAACTATGAATTTATAGAAATTATGTAATTTGGAGGGCATTTATGAAATATCCAAAAAATAAATCCATAATTGTTAAGAAAAAAATTGCGGGACGCGTTGTGTCGCTGTTTTTTAGTTTAATCCTTTGTGCTGCCTTTTTATTTGTGCTATTTATGCCCTTCCATCAAATTATAAACATAGATAGCAGATTCCACGTTGTATGCTATTCATTTGGCGGCGTTGGAGTTGTATTCTTTCTACTTTGGGCAGCTTTTTTAATTTATTATCTTATTGCAAAATCGACTGCTCTTGTTATAACAGAGGATGGAATATATGATTTTGTAACAGGGGATAAAGGTATCGGATTTATTGAAAAAGGAAAGATTACTTCCATCCGTATTTTTGGAACGAAGCGTAAGCCAATCCTTGGAATTCAGGTTGATAATCCCAAACATCTTATAAGAACCTGCAAAAAATGTGTTCAAGACGCAGTTTTGTATAATCTTGATATGAATATGCCTGCCGTTGTTATATATCAGAAGGATTTAGCGTGTTCAGTCAAAGAAGCAGCAAGGCTTATCTTTGAAAAACTGAATTCTTTAACACCCGCTGTTGATGAAACAGTAAAAATTTCAACTAAACCCGTTGCAGAAACCATGACTTTTAAAAATAATTCTTCTGAAGACGAAGCACTTGCAGAGGAAGCAAGACTCGCGGAAGAGGCAAGACTTGCAGAGGAAGCAAGACTCGCGGAAGAGGCAAGACTTGCAGAAGAAGCAAGACTTGCAGAAGAGGCAAGACTCGCGGAGGAAGCAAGACTCGCGGAAGAGGCAAGACTCGCAGAGGAAGCAAGACTCGCAGAGGAAGCAAGACTTGCAGAAGAGGCAAGACTCGCAGAGGAAGCAAGACTCGCAGAAGAGGCAAGACTCGCAGAAGAGGCAAGACTCGCGGAAGAGGCAAGACTTGCAGAGGAAGCAAGACTCGCGGAAGAGGCAAGACTCGCAGAAGAAGCAAAGCTTGCAGAAAAAGCAATACTCGCAGAAGAGGCAAGACTTGCAGAAGAAGCAAAGCTTGCAGAAAAAGCAAAACTCGCGGAAGAGGCAAGACTCGCAGAAGAAGCAAAGCTTGCAGAAAAA
>JAZOCZ010000071.1:0-10270 GCA_045596755.1 Eubacteriales bacterium
TGAAATTCAAATTCCTGTTCAGGTTTGCGGTAAACTCAAAGCAGTTGTAACCGTTCCCGCAGAAAGCGGAGAAGATGCGGTTCTTGAAGCTGCTTTGAAGGAAGAAAAAGTTATCTCTGCCATTGAAGGCAAAACAGTAATAAAGAAAATATACGTAAAGAATAAACTTTTTAATATTGTTGTTAAATAGTGAGGATTTGTTATGAGTTATGCCGATAAGGTTTTTATTGAAAATTGCCTTGACATAATAAACAACGGATATTCTGACGATGAACTTGATGTCCGTCCTCGTTGGGAGGACGGAACTCCTGCACATACTATAAAAAAATTTGGTATCATAAACAGATACGATTTGAGTAAAGAATTCCCTATAATGACTTTACGCAAAACTGCTTTTAAATCATGCATAGATGAAATACTCTGGATTTGGCAAAAAAAATCAAACAGAGTCTCTGAATTGAATAGTCATATATGGGATTCATGGGCTGATAGCAACGGCACTATTGGTAAAGCATACGGTTATCAGCTTGGCGTAAAACATAAATATAATGAAGGAATGTTTGATCAGGTTGACAGAATGTTGTTTGAACTTAAAAACAATCCTGCGTCGCGTCGAATCATGTCGAACATTTTCGTTCATCAGGATCTTCATGAAATGGGACTTTATCCTTGTGCATACAGCCTTACTCTTAACGTTTCAGGTAATGTTCTTAACGGTATATTAAATCAACGTTCTCAAGATATGTTGACGGCAAACAATTGGAATGTTTGTCAATACGCAATTCTCATGCATATGTTTGCCGCAGTAAGTGGATTGAAAGTTGGTGAGCTTGTTCACGTTATCGCTGATGCGCATATTTATGACAGACATATTCCTATCGTTAAGGAAATTATTGAAAATCCGATGTATGATTCCCCGAAACTTATAATTGATGACAGTATAAAAGATTTTTATAGTTTTACGGTTGATAGTTTTTCTCTTGACGGATACGTTGCAACGAAGTTGGATAAAAAAATTCCCGTCGCAGTATAATGTATACGTAGGAGTTTTAAAAAATGAAAGCAATTGTAGCGGTTAACAGAAAATGGTCTATTGGGAAAAATGGCGATTTGTTATATTCTTTACCCAGTGATATGCGTTTCTTCCGTGAAACCACAAAAAACAAGACGGTTATTATGGGAAGAAAGACCCTTGATTCCTTTCCCAGAGGAAACCCTTTAAAAAACAGGGTTAATATTGTTATATCCCGTGGTAATGATGAAAGAGATGTTATTTGGGTAAAGACACCAACTGATGCAATCAAAGCCACGAAAGATTTTGATAATACCTTTCTTATCGGAGGGGCAAGCGTATATGAACAACTTATTGATTATTGCGACGAAGCCTATGTTACCATTGTTGATGACGATACGGAAGGGGATAGTTTTTTTCCTGACCTTGATATGAAGGATAATTGGTTACTATCTGAAAAATCTGATGTTTTCTATGAAAATGGTTTTACATACCGATTTTGCAAGTACAAAAATAATAATCCCAAGGAAATATAAATGAGCAGATTTAAAATTTTAAAAACCGAAGGAAAAGCGAGAAGGGGCGTTTTTTCTACAGTACACGGAGATATTCAAACCCCTGTTTTTATGAACGTTGGAACTTCGGCCGCAATAAAAGGCGGGGTATCTACGTTTGACCTTGAAAATCTTAAATGTCAGGTTGAGCTTTCAAATACTTATCATTTGCATGTTCGTCCTGGTGAAGATGTTGTCTACCAGATGGGTGGAATTCATAAATTTTTTAATTGGAATAAACCCGTACTTACAGACAGCGGTGGATTTCAGGTGTATTCTTTAGCAAAACTCAGAAATATAACTGAGGACGGTGTTACTTTTCAATCTCATATGGACGGTGCTAAAATATATATGAGTCCTGAGGTCAGCATGCAAATCCAATCAAAACTTGCGTCTACTATCGCAATGGCTTTTGATGAATGTGCAACTTCAACGTCTGAATATTCCTACATGAAAAATTCCTGCGAAAGAACAACACGTTGGCTTGGTAGATGCGTTGATGAAATGAAAAGGTTAAATTCGCTTGATGAAACTATAAATAAGGAACAACTTCTTTTTGGTATCAACCAAGGTGGTATATATCCTGATTTGCGTGTTGAACATATGAAACGTATTCGTGAATTTGATCTTCCAGGATTTGCAATAGGCGGTCTTGCAGTTGGTGAAAGTGCTAAAGATATGTATAGCACTATTGACGTTGTTGAACCCTTTATGCCTGCGGATAAACCAAGATATTTAATGGGTGTTGGTACTCCCGTTAATATTCTTGAAGCGGTTGACAGAGGTGTTGATTTCTTTGATTGTGTTATGCCAAGCAGAAATGCGAGACATGGAAACTGTTTCACGGCAGCGGGAATTGTTAATCTGAATAATAAAAAATATATTCTTGATGATAATCCCATTGATCCAAAATGCGATTGCCCAGTATGCAAACGTTATTCAAGGTCATATATCAGACATTTGTTCAAAGCAAGGGAACTTCTTGCAATGAGACTTTGTGTTATGCATAATTTGTATTTCTACAATAATCTTATGGATCAGATAAGAACGCATCTTGAAAACGGAACGTTTGCAGGGTTCAAAAAAGAACAGGTTGAAATACTCTGTCTCAGAGAATACGAAAGATAATCGATTCAATCTACTATGAATAAAAGAGATAAAATTCAAGGAATCGCAAAAAAATTCGGTGCTGATGCTGTTATCATTTTGGATGATAGCACAAGATATTGGGCTACGGGATTTCGTTCCTCAGCAGGAGTTGCTGTTGTTTGTTCCGAAGAGGTAGCACTTTTTATAGACGGACGTTACACCGAAAAAGCATATGCGGAAAAACCAAACGCCGTTATTTATCCTTGCGTTAACGGTGTTGTAGCCTCAGCTTGTGAATTTGTAGGAAGTAAGGGTATAAATTCATTACTTATAGATGAAAACTGCGTTACATTGGGCGATTTTGAACGTTTGCGAAAAATGTTAGGTAACGTAAAGTTGATACATCAGAAATCTCCTTTTACCGAGCTTATTTCCCAAAAGGATGAAAAAGAAATAGCACTTATCAAGGAAGCAGTTAGGATCACAGACGAATGTTTTTCCCATATTGTAGGCATGATTAAATCGGGGATTTACGAATCTGATATTTCTGCTGAAATTGATTATTTCTTGAGAAAAAGAGGATGTGAAAATGCATTCGAAACTATTGTTGTCTCGGGTATTAAAAGCTCAATGCCTCATGGAACTCCTGAAATGATAAAGATTTGCGAAAATTCTTTTATAACTATGGACTTTGGTGCCAAGTATAAAGGTTATTGCTCTGACCTGACGAGAACCGTCGTTCTTGGAAAAGCTGATGACGAGATGAAACACATTTATAATACAGTATTGAACGCTAACCTTAAAGGAATTGAAACTGCAAAATACGGAGTCAGATGTAAAGACGTTGATTTTGCTTCAAGAGAGTATATAACTCAGAAAGGCTTTGGAGAATATTTCTCTCATTCAACGGGTCATTCATTAGGAATAGATATACATGAATCTCCTTCTGTATCACGTCTTTCCGAAAATGTGTTATCGAACGGTAATGTTATTACCATAGAACCAGGAATATATATTCCTGGTAAATATGGCGTTCGAATAGAAGATACGATTTTAATCAAGGAAACAGAAACTGTTGTTTTATCAACATCGCCCAAAGAGCTTATTGAAATATAAAATTTACAAATACAAAAAAGAAAAGAGGATTTTATTTTGAATTACAAGGAAGCGGCAAAAGATTTTATTGAAAATGAAAAACAGTTTCATTTGGGTGTAATCCCTACAGAACAGTCTAACCCTCTCACGCGTAATTTAAGTACTGATATCAAGAAAAGTACAAAGGCAGGCGTCAAAACAATTCTTGCGGCTGACGTTAATATTGCTCCTGTCGCCAGAAAAGCATTTGAAAGCGATAATTTCAAGAGTTTGGTTAAAGATATTAGAAGAGTGATGGACGAAAAGAAACATATGCTTTTTTCTTCCGTTGGTGCTTCTGGAAGACTTGCCATTCAGTTAAACGGCGCATGGCGTGATTTCTGGACGTCACTTGCTGTTAAAATCCCTGCAAAGGCAGAACGCTTCTATGAAATAGCAGATTGCTGTGACAGTTTTACAACCGGTGGAGACCGTGCATTGGTTCATTCTGTTGAAAATTTTGAAGACTATATGACTTTCGGTGCAAGACAGGTCGTTGAAGCAGGCATAGGCGAAGGTGACGTACTTATTGGTTTGGCAGAATGTGGACTTTCTGCAAGTATTAACGGTTCCGTTATTGAAGGTGACAAGAGAGGATGCACCACTTATTATCTTTATTGTAATCCGAAGGAAATCCTCTGCGAACATTTAGAACGTGTCCGCATGGTATTTGCTAGAGAAAATATTATTCCTATCCCTATTTTTGTTGGAAACATGGCAGTCGCTGGTTCTACAAGAATGCAGGTTACAACAGTTGAACTTCTTGTTGCTGGAGCAGCACTTGAAATGGCCGCTGGTGCTTGGCTCAAAGATAATCTTTCCGAAGATGAATACAAAGTAGTTGGAACTCCTTCTCTTACGGGAGATGAATACGCGGATTGGTTTGAAAAATTAACATCCATTCTTGGTAGTGGTGATGCCCTCGAAGGACTTGCAAAGGCTGTTGATTTTGAAGCGGAAACTTATACAAATAAAGGTAGAATAACGTATCTCACTCATGAATATCTCCTCGATATTCTTACAGATACAACAGAACGTCAGCCTACTTTTACTTTGCCTCCTTTCAGAAAATTCCTTGATAAGAATGGTATTATAAGTTGGGCATATGCTAAAGATCCTCTTTACCCCAACGAAGTTGCATGGCAGCATATTTTCCGTCGTCCCATAAAGGGTCTCGAATGGACGAAAGAGGACTATATTGAAATGAAAGCTGCACAGTCTATTGTTGACAATCCTCCAAAGGTTGCAGGAGAAGAAGTTCTTCAATATTGTATCGGTAACGAAGACGATGATTCTCGTTATGGTATTCCTTATGCAAGACTTGTAGGTGTTGATATAAACGGTTCAGGTGTAAGGGACGCAAAGGGTTGGTTTGATGCGAATAAGGACAAATTTGACGGAAGCGTATTCCTTCGTTTTGGTAATATTCCAGAAGGAAAAATTTCAGAAAATGAAATAAGAATCCCAGCAGAACTTCCAAGAACTTGTACAGACTTGCTTACCCATCTTTTAATTAAACTTTCATTTAACATTCTTAGTACAGCAACAATGGCGAAAATGGGTCGTGTTTGGTCAAACTGGATGATTCAGGTTCTTCCTACAAACAAGAAACTTATCGACAGAAGCGTCAGAATTATTTCTACTCTTGCCAATATTCCATACGAACAGGCATGTGAAGAGTTTTTTAAATCCATGCTCGGAAGAAAACCAGGCGAGGAGTACAGAGAATCCTACGTTGTTGAAACTCTCAAACGTTTAGGATTTGACCCTGATGCTCCCATTGACTAAAAATTTATTAAACTTCTGGGTAATGTTTCAGAAGTATATTCCATAAGGTAGAAAAGTTTTATAAGGAGATTGATATGGGACTTATTAAGGCAGCATTCGGTTCATTAGGCGGTACACTTGCTGATCAATGGAAGGAATTTTTCTATTGTGATTCTCTTGATAATGAAGTTTTGGCTGTGAGAGGAAAAAAGCAAGTATCAGGCCGTTCATCCAACACAAAGGGGAATGATAACGTTATTTCCAACGGTTCAGGAATTGCAGTTGCAGACGGTCAATGTATGATAATAGTTGACCAGGGCAAGGTTGTTGAACTTTGTGCAGAACCAGGTCAGTATACTTACGATACGTCATCTGAACCAAGCATTTTTACAGGAAGTTTGGGTCAGTCAATCCTCGATACATTCAAAACTATCGGAAAACGTTTTACATACGGTGGAGATGCAGGGCGTGATCAGAGAGTTTATTATTTCAACATCAAGGAAATAGTTGATAATAAATTTGGTACGAAAAATCCTATTCCTTTCAGAGTTGTTGATAGGAATATCGGGCTTGATATAGACGTATCTGTTCGTTGCAGCGGTGTCTATTCATATAAAATAACAGACCCCATGCTTTTCTATTCCAATATCTGCGGCAACGTTGAGAATGAATACAGAAGAGAACAGATTGACCAACAGCTAAAACAAGAATTTGTAAGTGCTTTACATCCTTCTATGGGTGAACTTTCCGCGCTGGGAATCCGTCCAAGCCAGCTTCCAGCTCACAACGTCGAATTGTCAAATGCATTAAAAACAACGCTTGAAAGCAATTGGCAAAAATTCAGAGGCATATCCGTATGGACGGTAGCTTTAAGTTCGGTAACACTTCCCGAAGAAGATGCAGAACTTATTAAGAACGCTCAGAAAAATGCTATTATGCGTGATCCCACAATGGCTGCTGCAACTCTCGTAGGAGCACAGGCTGACGCTATGAAAGCAGCCGCTTCCAATCAAGCAGGAGCTATGACAGGTTTTATGGGTATGGGAATGGCAATGAATTCAAGCGGAGTAAATCCGCAGAATCTTTATGCTATGGGACAACAACAATCAAGAGATAATACATTTTCTTCTGATGGTTGGAAATGCTCTTGCGGTGAGTTTTCAACGGGAAAATTCTGTGCATCATGTGGTTCGATGAAACCCGAAAGCGAATGGAAATGCACTTGTGGTGCGGTAAACAACGGTAAGTTTTGCGCTGAATGCGGTTCTCCCAAACCAGCAGATGGATGGGAATGTTCGTGTGGGGCTACAAATAAGGGAAAATTCTGCGCTGAATGTGGTTTAAAGAAACCTGATAACGCACCTCTTTATCGTTGCGACAAATGCGGTTGGGAACCTGCCGACCCTAAAAATCCACCAAAATTCTGTCCTGAATGTGGGGATGTTTTCAATTCAGCAGACGAAAAATAAATTTAATTGATTAGGATAAACTGTACGATGTATTTCGTACAGTTTCCTAAAATATGTGATAAAACATAGAAACGTGGTGAAAGCATGTCAGAAGTAATGGAATATAAATGCCCGTGTTGCGGTGGTTCTATTGAATTTGAAAGTTCTATTCAAATGATGAAGTGTCCCTATTGTGATACAGAGTTTGAAATGGAAACTCTTAAAAGCTACGATAACGTTCTTAACGATTCTAAAGAGGATGAGATGGCTTGGAACACTTCCGAAAAAGAAACTTTTTCGGAGGATGAAAGTGATTTATCAGTATATATATGTAATTCCTGCGGAGGAGAAATTGTAACTGATAACGTAACAGTTTCAACAAGCTGTCCTTTTTGCGATAACCCCGTTGTTATGGCAAGAGGTGTATCGGGGGATTTGAAGCCAGATTACGTTATTCCTTTTAAACTTAATAAATCTGATGCAAAAAAAGGATTTCTTAATCATCTGAAAGGCAAAATTCTTTTACCGAAATTATTCAAGGATGAAAATCATATTGATGAGATAAAAAGTATATACGTCCCTTTTTGGCTTTTTGATGCGGATGCTCACGCAAGTGCATTTTACAAGGCTACTCGTGTAAGAAGTTGGACGAGTGGCAATTACAGATACACTGAAACGAGTCATTATGCAATAACGAGAGCAGGAAATATGGGGTTTGAAAGAGTTCCTGTTGACGGGTCGAAGAAGATGCCTGACGATCTTATGGAATCAATTGAACCTTACGATTTTTCAAAAGCAGTAGACTTTCATACAGCATATTTATCAGGATATCTTGCTGACCGATATGACGTTGACGTTGAAATGAGTGTGCCCCGCGCTAATCAAAGAATAAAAAACAGTGCAGAGAAAATGCTTCGTGATACTGTTTTTGGGTACACCACTGTTGTAACTCAACGAAATAATGTTTCACTATCGAATCAGGAAAATAAATACGCTTTACTTCCAGTTTGGATACTTAACACTACATATAAAGGACAAAAGTTTATATTCGCTATGAACGGACAGACTGGAAAATTTGTTGGAAATTTACCTATTGATTGGGGTGCATTCTGGCGTTGGTTTGCAGGTTTATTTGCAGGATTTAGTGTTCTTTTTATTCTGATTGCAAAGATAATTGCTTCTATGTAATGGGGATATGATATGAAAAATAAAATTATAGCCTTCCTTATGTGTATGGTTGTTCTTCTATCGTCAACTTTAATCGTTTCTGCACAATCTTCACACCAAAGACTTTCAGATAAGGCTGATATTCTTACAGATTTTGAAGAACAAGCATTATCGGAATCCCTTAATGACTATTCAAATAAATTAGGTTTCGAAATAATGATTCTCACAACGGACAGGTTGAATTTTTCAGAGCCTGTTGATACCACATTATATTCGTCTGATTATATTGATGAAATGGCTTTGACTTATGCTGAAAGATATTATCAGGCATGTGGCTTTACATACGATATAGATGGTGTTGTTTTTGTAAGATATATTAACGATTATGATGTTTATATGAGAATGATTTCCTTTGGAGAATTGCGTAAAGTTTTCGATGATTCTGCTTGTGACAAAGTGTTGGATTCTGTCGAAAGTTATTTTTCAAGAAGCTCTTCTAACGTCGCTTTCGGATTTGAAAAGTATCTTGCAAAGGTTGAAAACGTATATCTGACAAGAAATGATTTGACGCTAAAAGCAATTATTGCTTGTCTGATTTTAGCTTTGGTTATTTCTCTCATAATAGTTTCGATTATGAAATCAAAACTTAAAAGTGTAAAATCACAATCCTTCGCAGGAAATTATCTTAAACCGGGAAGCTTTAATCTGACGGATTCAAAAGATATATACTTATATCGTAACGTAACGAGAGTAAGAATTCAAAACAACTCCTCAAGCGGAGGTGGAGGAAGCCGTGGCGGAGGCGGCGGAGGACGGCGCTCCTGAAAGTCACATTCATCTTTTCGAAATCAGGGATAAATAAAATATGTTTGTTGTAAAAATTATCAATTTAACATTAAGTATTCTATTTTTATTCGTATGCATTTTCTATTATTTTAAAATTCGAAAATTGGTTAACGAAAAATCGAAGGACAATATTACAGCTATTCAACACTTGCTAAAGAAACTTTCAGTAGTAATATTTTGTTTAGCTGTCGGAGTTTTATTATCTGCTGTTTTGAAGATAGTGGAAGTTATTATTAAGTCCATGTGATTAAAACGGAGTTTTTCTCACTATAAAAACGATTATTTTTTAAATATCATAATGTTTAAGGAATGGACCAAGGTCAAACAATTTGATCTTGGTTTATTCCTATAATTAAAATGCAAAAAATTAAAAATATTTTTCAAAAACTATAGAAATTCCGAAAAAAATATAGTATAATAAAATTTAAATATGACTATGCTTTTTTATATTGAGTTAAAAGATGGTTTATTAAATCGTGTTTTAATCAAAATATAATGACGACTGTTAAGAAAGGAAATTGAGAGAAATTCATTTCTCTCGTTACGTATTATGGGATTGATCAGCAAAGTGTTTGGTTCGTATAGTGACAGACAAGTTAAAAAAGTTGATAAAATAGCAAATGAAATAGAAAATCTTGCAGGCAAATATTCAGCAATGAGTGATAGCGAGTTGAAAGCTCAAACAGACGTTTTGAAAGGAAGACTTTCAAAGGGAGAAACATTAGATGATATTTTGCCCGATGCGTTCGCAGTTGTAAGGGAAGCATCAACGAGAATTCTCGGTAAACGTCATTATCACGTTCAACTTATAGGTGGTATAATCATTCATCAGGGCAGAATCGCAGAAATGAAAACGGGTGAAGGAAAAACCCTCATGGCGACGCTTCCCGCATATCTTAATGCACTCGCAGGAAAAGGTGTTCATATAGTTACCGTTAACGAATACCTTGCAAGACGTGACAGCGAATGGATGGGAAATATCTATAAATTCCTTGGACTCACGGTAGGTCTTGTTGTTCATCAGATGTCCTCTGCAGCCAAAAGAGAAGCATATAATGCAGATATAACGTACGGAACAAACAGCGAATTTGGCTTCGACTACCTCAGAGACAACATGGTGGTTTACAAAAAGAACATGGTTCAACGTGGACATAATTTTGCTATCGTTGACGAGGTAGACTCAGTTCTTATTGATGAAGCGAGAACCCCACTTATTATTTCAGGTCCATCTGATGACAGCTCGCCCATGTACG
>JAZOCZ010000072.1:0-1828 GCA_045596755.1 Eubacteriales bacterium
CTTCATTGCTTTTTAACGTTACGAGAAGCGAAAAAACCTCCGTTATTGTGGGAGCTGTTAATTATACTCTGAAAAAAAGAAAGACGGCTATCGTTATGCTTCCTGAAATTGGACTTACGGCTCAGGCTATGGGTATATTCGTTTCCTATTTCGGAGATAAATGTGTTCTTTTACATTCAATGCTTTCCGAGGGAGAGCGTATAGATGCTTACAGAAAAATAATAAACGGAGAAGCAAAGGTAGTTGTTGGAACTCGTTCCGCTGTTTTTGCTCCCGTGTCAAATTTGGGACTCGTTGTTCTTGACGAAGAGCAGGAATCATCGTATAAGTCTGAAAAAACTCCAAAATATCATGCAAGGGATATTGCAAGATACCGTTGCGGAGTAAATAAGGCTCTGATGTTGCTTGCTTCGGCAACTCCTTCCGTCGAAAGTTTTTATAAGGCGAAAAAAGGGATATATACACTTCTTACTTTGAAAAACAGATATAGAGATATGCCTCTGCCCAAAGTAACCGTTTCGGATTTAAGAGTGGCTCGTGAAGAAGCAGAGCGTGGAATGTTGGGCGAAGAACTAGTTTCCAGAATCCGAGAAACGACGGAGAGGGACGAGCAGTCCATATTATTCGTAAACAGAAGGGGGCATAGTTCCCACGTTGGATGTCATTCCTGCGGATACGTTTATACATGTCCAAACTGTTCAGTTTCATTGACTTACCATGCGTATACAAATTCGGGACGGGGAAAGTTGGCTTGTCATTATTGTGGGTATTCCATAACCAAGCCTGCGAAATGTCCGTCATGTGATGGTGTTCATCTCAATTATTCGGGATATGGTACTCAACTTTTGCAGGAAGAACTTGAAGAACGGCTGAAAGGCGTTCGTGCATTACGAATGGATGCGGATACAACGTCGAGAAAAAGTTCTCATGAAAAACTTCTCAAATGTTTCAGGAACAGGGAAGCCGATATATTATATGGAACGCAGATGGTTGCAAAGGGGCTTGATTTTCCCCACGTTACCCTCGTTGGCGTTGTCCTCGCAGATACAGTTTTGTATATGAACGATTTCAGAGCGGGTGAAAGGACGTTTTCTCTTATAACCCAACTTATAGGCAGAGCGGGAAGAGGGAAAAAACCTGGCGAGGCTATCGTTCAGACTTATAATCCCGACAATCAGGTTTTGAGACTTGCATTGACTCAGGACTATGAAAAATTTTTTGAAAGTGAAATTGCTATCAGAAAGGCTGTTGTTTTTCCTCCTTTTTGCGATATTGCAACGTTCAGCGTTTCTTCAAAGGATGAAACGGTGTTATCAAGCGCGGCTTTGAAACTTGACTGTATATATAAGGAAATAAAAGAGGAAAACTATAAGGAAGTTTCAGCCTTGAAATTCGGACCTTTCCGAGAGGGAATATATAAAATAAACGGAATGTTCAGGCAAAAACTGGTTATAAAATACCGTGACTGTGCGGAAAGCAGAGAAATGTTCTCTGTACTTATGACTCGATTTTTGGAACTTGGACTTGAAAACGTAAGGCTGGACGTTGATATAAATCCACTTACGATATAACTTTTTGATATTTTGTTGAAAAGAGGTTAAACCATGGCTATATTGAATATACTTAAAACGAAAGACGATTCTGAAACGTTGAGAAAAATATCAAGACCTGTTGATACAATAAATGAAAGAATCCTCACGCTACTTGATGACATGAAGGAAACGTTGAAGGAAACGGGAGGCGTTGGACTTGCCGCGCCTCAGGTTGGCGTTTTGCGCAGAGTTGTTGTTATTGACGACGGTGAAAAACTCATTGAACTTATAAACCC
>JAZOCZ010000073.1:0-6136 GCA_045596755.1 Eubacteriales bacterium
TGCAAATCTTCTCAGAGCCATGATGAAATACGGCGATTCCGCAAAAGCGGCAATAAGCTGAAACAAAAGTAAAATTACCCGAATGTAAAAAGCTAAAAACAGCTTTTACATTCGGGTCAAACAAGGAAAAAATGATAAAAAAAGAAATATTAAAGGAGGAAAAGGAAATGCAGACAGAAGAAAAATTTGTTGTTCCCACCGCAGAATTTGTTATTTTCCCTAAACAGGATATCGTAACAACAAGCGGTGACTTAGTCGTCGACCAGGGCGATGGAATCGTTCTTCCCGACGATAACTGGGAGTAATCACAACCCATACTTAAAGGAAGCAACATAATACAGAACACCGTATGAGGATAAGCATTGAAAAAACCAACTTGTCCTCATACGGTGTTTTTTGTGTGTAATTATTTCTGTGAGGAAAATTCTTTTCGCTTTTTTCTTCTTACGCGGTTTATGTGTCTTTCGAAATCTCCATTGTTTATAAGTTCAGTGAGAACATACTGCATGAACGTAGAAACAGTGCAGGAGTAAAAACCGAGTTTTGCATCGAAGTTTTTAACGAGGTGTTTGGGTAGAACCATATATCCAACACGGAGCGAAGGCGAGATGGTCTTTGAAAACGTGTTCAGATAAATAACGTTGTCAATATCGGAGAGAGAAAAAAGTGTTTCGGTAAGTTTGGTAGATACCGAGAATTCCGACTCGAAATCATCTTCAATGATATATCGTTTTTTTTCTTTTGACCAATTGATATATTCGTGTCGTTTGGATGCGGTTGCCGTAACACCACTGGGGAAACTACGGTAAGGCGTTGTGTGTAGTACGTTGGCTTTGGTTGATGAAAGCACCTGACTGTCAATTCCTGAGCTTGTCAGCGGAAGAGATTCATACGTGATTTCAGTTGCTTTATACACCTGCTCAATTTTTTTGTAGGAGGGTGACTCTATGGCATAAATCAAGTTTCTTCCAAGGAGTTCCACAATCAGACCATAGAGATATTCTGCCCCTGATCCGATAACTATCTGCCTTACTTCAACATGAATACCTCGGTTTCGCGCAAGGTAACGTTGTATGGCTTCTCGTAACTCAATACATCCGCAGTTAGGCGACTTGTCGAGAATAGAATCACCGTAGTCAGTTAGTACCTTACGCATGGTTTTACTGAGCACGGATAAAGGAAAATCGGGATAAGTGTGTTCGGTATGATGTGCTTTGCGTTTTGCGTTGTATTCGCTTGATGTGGCGAAGCCGTCTGCTTTGCGAAAAACAACAACAAAACCACTTCGTTCTCTGGATTCTACATATCCTTCATCGCAAAGAAGTGCGTACGCATGCTCTACGGTTACCGTACTGATTCCCAATTCATCGGCAAGTGTACGTTTTGAAGGCAACTTTGAATTGTATGGATATATTTGATTTATAATGTCGTTTCTTACAAGTCGATATAATTGCAAATATGCGGGATTTTTGTTTTCCTTCAAAATTACGTATTTCATCTGGTTATATAATTTTCTTTCCTTTTGGATATTTTAATATGGTCAGATTTATTATATAATAAAATTGCAAAAAATCAAGAGGTTATCGACATGAAGAAGAATAAAATCAGCCTTGTGTGTATGGCTGGGGTTTTTACTGCTTTGGTTTTTGTTTTCACTTCATATCTGCGTATTCCGACACATAAAGGATATATTCACGTAGGCGATGGCTTGATCTATCTTTCAGCCTGCTTGTTACCGTGCCCATACGCAATTGCGGTTGGTGCAGGCGGTGCCTTACTTGCCGATTGTTTTACGGGATATGCAATGTGGGCACCATGCTCTGTTGTGATAAAATCTCTTACTGTATTGTTTTTCACCAACAGAAGAAATAGCGTTTTGAATCTGCGTAATTTGTTGGCTCTTTTTCCTGTGGCGGTTTTGTGTGCAGGAGGGTACTATCTGTATGAAGCGGTTATATACGGAAATTACGTTGCTCCGTTTGCGGGAATTCCTGCATCCATTACACAATCGGTAGCAAGCACCGTTGTTTTTGTCGCTTTGGGAAGCATATTTGACAAAATGAAAATAAAATTGAAAGTTACTGGGGGAAACCACAAATGATGACAATTACATATTCCGCAAAAACGTCAATTTACGTAAATCTGACAAACCGTTGTCCCTGTGCTTGTACGTTCTGTCTACGTCACAATAAGGACCACGTGTTCGATTCTGATTCTCTTTGGCTTGACAGAGAACCCACGGTGCAGGAGGTTTGCGACAGCATTGACAAATGGGATTTGTCTCAATATGATGAGATCGTTTTTTGCGGCTACGGTGAACCTACTGAGCGTCTTTATGATTTACTTGAAGTTGCAAAGTATATTAAATCGAAAAGCAATATCAAGATCCGTATCAATACGAACGGTCTTGCGGATTTAATTTGGAATGAATCTTCCGCACCAAAGTTGAAAGGTCTGATTGACGTTGTATCAATAAGTCTTAATGCCACAAATAAGGATGAATATTTAAAGGTGGTTCGCCCCAAGTTTGGTATAAATTCTTATGAGGCTATGTTAAAGTTTGCCAAAGATTGCACAGAGTACGTTCCCTCGGTTATGATGACGGTTGTTGACGTTGTAACCTCTGTGGAAGACCAGAAACTTTGCCGTGAAATCTGCGATTCGGTTGGTGCAACTCTTCGGGTTCGTCCTTACGAGGGATGAGTTTTTAATTTTAAAAATAGATACAAGGAGATACAATTATGAAAATAGCGGTAACTTTTGAAAACGGACAAATTTTTCAGCATTTCGGTCATACAAAACAGTTTGAAATCTATACTGTTGAGGAAGGAAAAATCGTTTCTTCCGACGTGGTTGATACAAACGGAAGCGGTCACGGTGCGTTGGCTTCATTTTTGAAGGAAATGAACGTGGACGTTCTTATTTGCGGAGGAATTGGCGGTGGTGCTCAAACCGCCATTGCGAACGAGGGGATAAAACTTTATGGCGGAGTTGTGGGTTCTTGCAACGAAGCGGTTTTATCACTTATCAAAGGAAAATTGCAATTCAACCCAAACGTAAGATGTAACCACCACAGCCACGAAGCAGGACACAACTGCGGCAGCCACAGTTGCGGATCGCATAAGTGTAATTAAAAAATGGGTGTATAGCCTGAATAAGAAACTTATTAAGAGGACTTCTCTTTGGATGGGCGAAAGTGGCGTTTTGCTACTAAAAACCTGTGAATGGGACCGTTACAAATGCAATTTTTGATTTGACCCTCAAAAGTCAGACTAAAGAATCTAACTTTGGGGAGGTCGGTTCATTTATAGCATTTGTAACAGTCCCATCTTGATTTTTGGTTCGACGTTTTATTTTTGTCTCCCGTATGTTTCTGATAATTTCATTATGTAATTTTTGTTTTTCATTCCATCGGTGGCGTTTGCCTCGAATAAGTTACAAGCAGCAGCGGAAGATGCAAATTCAAGTATTTCTCTGTCGGAAAGTCCCTCGTACAAGCCGTAAAGACAGCCTGCACAGAAGGCGTCGCCTGCTCCAACGGTACCCTTGATTTCCTCCTTTGGTATTTTTAAGGATGAAACGGCTGTGAATTCACCGCTTTTATCGAGACAGAAGCAGGCTTCTTTACAATGAATAATAACTTTTTCCTTTACTCCTGCTTCCATGCATTTTCCCATAGCGATACGGATGTTCTGAACGTTCAATTCGCCTGACTCGAAATAAGGATCAAGCCTCCACGTTCCGCAACATTCTATTTCGTTGACTATGAAGAAATCACAATATTTAAGAGCGGGAATGATCTTTTTTTCGTAGTTTCCCGTCGAGTCGCTAACGACGTCCAATGAGGTTTTTATACCTTTTTTTTGAACACTACACAAAAAACGCGCCATAACTGTTTCAAATTCATCGTCGCCCTTGTCGAATTGGTCAAGAAGAAAAATATATCCTATGTGGAAAATATCGCAATTCAAATCGGAATCCTTTATATCATCGGGGAAGAAAACGGAGTTTGCTCCTTTTTTTAGAAAAAACGTTCGTTCTCCTGATGGTACGCTCATAACGTCGCAAAATCCTGTAGGCTCTGAATCGGTTTTGGTGACGCCTTCAACGTTTATCCCGAATTTTTTCAATTCAGCCAAAATGAAATCACCGTTTTCGTCTTCACCGATTTTAGCGACAGCGTTTAAGGGAATATCTGGATCGAGTTTTGCTAAATTTATGCCTACGTTGGGAACACATCCGCCTACGGACCGTTTGATATCGGAAATATTAACGAGCATTCCTGCTTTTGGATAGGACTCAATGTTTTTAACTGTGTCAAGAAGGGTTGTGCCTGCTATTGTTATTCCTTTTTTCATTTCTGAACCTCTCTATTTTCCAAACCTCTGAAGGCGTTTTTCATTTCTTGCATTGTAAAAAAACAACGTCTGTTTCTTCGATTTTCGTTTCGATTTTCATGGCATTGTCAACCTGTTCAGCGGTTTTCAGCATGGAACGTAACCTTCCTTCGATAGTTTGCAATGAGATTTTACCACATTAAACAACACCCGTCAAGAGTTTATTTTTGTTTGGTTCTTTTTTTGATTTTAAGATTGACTTCTAATTCGTTTTCGCTATCTATTTCGCTTTTATAAACCTTTATTCCTGAGCTTTCAAGCACGTTTATTGCTCTGTTCAATGAGTTAAGAAAGAAGCCTACGTCAGAGATAACGGAAACTTTTCTTTTTTCATCACCCTTTGTTTTATATGTAGGATTCAAAAGTTCTTCAACTGCACGTTCTGTTTCAGGTGCACTCATGGAAGCAGAAGTTGCTTGCTCCAAAAGCGAAAGTCTTTTCTCCTTACTCTCTATTCTTGAAATTGCAAAGGTATGACGTTCAGAAAGCCCGCTCCTGATAATTGCGTTTTTTTCATCTTCTTCAAATCTTGATATTTTGAATCTGTTTGCAAGAGATGCCTTTGTCAAACAAATAGTTTCCGCCGCTTCAATGGCGCTCGCACCAAATCCACGAATAAGTTTACTTGCCCCTTCCGCTTCTTCGAGAAAATGAAGGTTTTCTCTTTGTATGTTTTCTGTGAGTGAAATTTCCAACGATAATTTTGCATCTGCATCAGTTATTATGCAAGGTATTTCGGTAAGATTCAGCATCATCGCTGCAAGCCATCTACGTTCACCTGCAACTATTTCGTATTTTTCTGAATATATTCGCTCTCCACCCGATTCTACGAAGGGAACCACGTCTCTTTTTTTGATAAGTATAGGTTGCAAGATTCCGTATTTCTGTATGCTGTCCGCAAGTTTTGAAAGGCTTACGTTTCTAACAGTGCGTCTCATCCTGTTTGGGTTGGTGATGATTGAACCGGTTGGAAGATAATAAATTTTTTTCTCTTTTGAAACTGTTTCCTTTTTGGTATTTTTGATTTTGCTTAATAAATACATAAGTAAACCTCCTTTTTTTGTCATTATATCATCTGCCCTTTGCGAAAAATGCCGAAGCATGACGAAGAACTTGAAAAAATGTGTTTAGCTGTATGAAACAAATTTCCAAATATTACTTGTGTAAAATGAACAAAAAAAAATATTTTTTTCTATTTGGTATTGACAAAAGGAGAATGAAAGATTATAATACGAATGGTATTATACGATTTTTGTATGGTGTCGTTTTTTAATTATCAAAAAAATGAGAAATGGGTGTGAATTTTGGCGGGCGGAAAGTTTAAGTTCGGGGATACTTTCAAAAAAATATCCTTTCAGGAAACGAACGAAGCAGACGTTGAAAAAAAGGCTTTCGTCGAAACGAGAACGAAAGAGGAAATATATAGAGGGCTTGGCATAAAATTCGTTGACCTTTCTTCTGTTGTTGTCGATGACAGAGTTGTAACTCTCTTAACGGATGAAGCAGCAAGAAAATATAACGCTGTCCCTATTGGTTATGATGAAATCCAAACCGATAGTATAATACTCGCTATGGATAACCCCATGGACGTTGAGGCTATTGACGACGTAAAAGCAATTTTAGGGAAAAAAGTTATCCCCGTTGCTGTTGATACATCGCAATTGATGCTTCTTGTTGATAAATTTTTCGGGAAAGCGGCTGCTCAATCTGTTGCTGAAGAATACAGAAAAGAATTTTTT
>JAZOCZ010000074.1:0-9003 GCA_045596755.1 Eubacteriales bacterium
ATTTCAAACATTATGTATCGGAGTTTGAAGCAGAATTATCGGAAGTTTCTTCTGAATCCTGCAAATCATAAACCTTTTCTTCAAATATCTCACCAACTATAGACGGAACGTATTTTCTTCCAAGGGCAAATTTTCCAACGTTTTCAAACAAAGGAATTTTATCACCTAAAATACGTTTTGCGATATTTCCAAATGCGGCTTCAAATGGATTTATAAAAAATTTTCTTTGAGAAAAAGGCAGTATCCCTTTCTCCTGAAATTCAATAATTTTCGTGTCATAAGGGATAACTCCAAGAAGGGGAATACCTGCCCTTGTTACGCTTTCAAAAACATCGGGTAAGATTTTCTTTTTTGTTCCTTTTGCCCGATAACTATTGACAACAAGCCTTATGGATTCAAGTCCTAATGCGCAAAGTTTACCAGCTGTGACCTCTGCAGCTCTTATGGCTGTAGATTGCTGAAAAGTAACTATAATACCTTCATCTGCAAATTCGGCAAACGCATCATATATTCCAGGGGTATCAGCTCCCGAATCAACAATTATAAAATCATAATCATCTTTAAGTTGTCCCATCAATTCATCTGCGTTTTCAAGTGCTAATTGGTGGTCATCATATATCAGAGGCGCAGGTAAAAAATCAAGATTTTTAACTCCGCAATCCTTAATAACTGCCTCCTTTGCTGTACATCTTCCAAGTAAAACGTCAAGAGCATCAAATATAAAATCGCTTTCCGAGTTAAGGACGAGATCCATACATCTCATATGAAAATCTCCGTCTATGACAAGAACTCTTTTTCCAAGAGCCGCAAGAGATGCGGAAATACCAGCACTGACTGTTGTTTTTCCAACACCGCCCTTATAAGAAGCAACGAATAAAATCTTTCCCATTTATGCACCCTTTAAATTATATTTCAAAGCAAATTGCATTTTTGCATTTTAACTATCATATTTTATCATTTTTTTGGCTATTTGTCAATATTTAATCGCTTTTTTGTCATCGGATTTTGTAATTATTTTAAAAAACAAGTTGCCAAAGTAAAATCATTACCAAAATCAATATTTAAGATAATGAATTTAATTTGACAACTTACGTAAATTTGAATATTATAGGGTTCTCACGCTATAAATTACTTCATTTTGACCGATGAATTTTCAAAACAATAGTAAACGTCATTCATGCAGGGAGCAACACCGCCCTCAGATAAACAGGAAGCTGTACCAAAAGCCACTGCATATCGAAGAGAATCCAATATATTCATCTCATTAAAGATTCCATATACAAATCCGGAAACAGAGCTGTCACCCGCTCCGACGGTAGACACGGTAACAATACAGGGAGGTATACATTCAATATTCTTATTTTTGGAATAAAGTTCAATTCCTTTGCTGCCTTTACTCAAAGCAATGTTTTCAACCCCGTGTTTCAAAAGGTTTTTCACGCTGGCTTCTTCTGTTTCGCCGAATGCTTTAATTTCAAATTCATTGGGCTTAACAAGATAAGGATTTAAAACCTTAAAATCATCCAAATCAAATGAAACTGAATCGAGAATCAATTTAACTTTTTTATCTTTGAAATTTTTTAGAAAATCAATAATTTTACTCTTTGTGATGTTTTTAGGAAAACGACCGGACATAACGACGATATCTCCGTCATCCGTATGTTCAAATGCTTTCGACAAGGCGTTTATACAATCCTCATCTGTGGCATAAAATTCATTAGTGCAAATTCTTGTTTCAGAAATATTGTTTGCATGAACGGAAATGTTTTCTCGAGTTTTTCCTTCAGCCAAAACAATTTCCGCAGACAATCCACAAGAGTTCAAAAGTGTTTCAAATAATTCAGAGTTTTCCTTGCCAAGAAGACATATCAGTTTATAAGGGACAGAAAATTCATTCAATGCTTTAGCAACATTAACCCCTTTTCCCGCGGCAAAAATGGTTTGTCGGGATACAAAATTTTCTGTATTCAATTGAAATTCGTCGGTGTAATAATGTTTATCAATAACACTGTTCAATGATATAATTATACATTTCATATACTGTTAATCTCACCTTCGGTTTTTAAATATGGCTTTTTATATGGGGTATATTCTTCTTTGCAAAGCAAAGAATAAACCTTATCCGATTTAGAAAGAAGAGATGTATCAACAGAATACTTTTTTTCATCAGTAGAACGTGTAAATATCGGAATATCAAAGCGTTTTTTATTATCTGATATATACTTGAGTCCCCTTTCATTTGCGCCAAGCAAAACAGTATATGCGGGCATTTTCTTGACGTTTTCGGTTTTTACGCCAAATAATATAGAAAATATAGCCCTTCGAACTTTAGACGACGTATATGCAGACGTTGTGCATAATGAAACCAAATGTTCAACGCTTTTTGCTTTTTTTGCGTTAGTGACGATTCTGCAGTATAGAGAGTTGTCGCAATCATAAATCCCTGAATAATCACCGCAAAGATTAAGACACGTCAAAACAGCCTCGTTGTAACACGAAAAAGGAAAATATTTTTGAGGAGCTACAGGAACGAATGGCGATATATCTTTATCTTTGTCATCCGACCCATCAAAAAGAATAGCCCGTATAGAACTTGCAGAAATGAATTCATTGTTCCTTTCGACAAAAAGAGGCTCCATATATTTATATTTTTTTAAATTAAGAAGGTATTCAACGGATAGAATGTTGTTAGGAAATTTCATAAGAGAAGCGTTTTCTTCTCCGATTATTCGTGAAAGATAAATTTCCCTTGCTTTTGGATAAGATAAATTCCTGTTTTCGTTTTTCGTGTATATATCATTTATTGAATCTGCAACACCGTCTTTTGATAACAAATCAGCAATTTTCAAAAGAATTTCATTATTTTTTTCATAACCGAAAGCAAGAGTATCGGCTTTGAGAGCGTTTGCAATAAAAACACCGGAGGTTGCAAAATCCGCTGCAGCGGACATACAATAGGGAAACGGATGTTCTACAACGAGGTCAGCACCGAAATCAACGGCAATTCTTGCTCTTTCATATTTCCCCGCTGATGAAAAACCACCTCTTTGAACGGTATTACCGCTCATAATACAAACAATAATTTCAGAGTGCTTCCTTACTTCTTCAAGTTGATACAAATGACCGTTATGAAAAGGATTGTATTCACATATAATTGCAGTATTTTTTTTCATTAAATTCTCTTTTCAAAATAGTATTGCTTTTTTCATTTAAATGTAGTATAATGTCAAAGATAAAAAAAGTCAACCATTTTTCAAAAAATTATGAAAGGGTGCATCCGTATAATCAAAGGATGCGTGATCTTGTATGAATATTTTGGTAGTTAATGCAGGTAGTTCATCTTTGAAGTATCAACTTTTTGATATGGAGAAGGAACAGGTTATGGCAAAAGGCCTTTGCGAAAGAATTTCAATCGACGGCAAACTCACTCATAAAAACCTTGTAAACGGCAAAGTTCTTAAAAGGGATATTTCAATGCCCTCTCACGTTGAGGCAACCCGTGCTATGATCGACGCTATAATTGATAAAGAATACGGTGTACTCGAAAGCATGAATCAAATCGATGCTATTGGTCACAGAGTCGTTCAGGGAGGTCCATGGCTTACAAAACCAACTCTCGTTAACGATGAAGCTATCGAAATTCTCAAACGTTGCGTAGACCTCGCCCCACTCCACACAATACCTCACCTTCAGGGAATCGGTGGATGTACTGCTATTTTGCCAGATTGTCCTCAGGTCCTCGTGTTCGACACTTCATTCCATGCAACAATGCCCGAGAAAGCATATACAATTCCTATGGTTAAGGAAGTTTGTGACAAACACAATATCCGCAGATACGGAGCCCACGGAACTTCTCATAGATACGTTTCTGCTGAAGCTGCCAAATATCTTAACCAACCCGAAAGTGATACAAAAATTATCACGTGCCATTTAGGAAATGGTTCTTCAATAAGTGCGGTTAAAGGCGGAAAGGTTGTAGATACTTCCATGGGATTTACTCCTCTTGACGGCATAATCATGGGGTCAAGATGTGGAGCAGTGGATCCTGCAGTAGTTCCTTTTATAATGCAGAAAGAAAATATTTCCGTTGACGATATTGGAAACTGGATGAACAAAAAATGCGGACTTCTTGGTGTTTCGGGAGTATCAACCGATTTAAGAGACGTTAAGAATGCTATGAATGACGGCAACCAAAATGCTGTTCTTGCATTCGATATTCTTATTTATGGCATCAAAAAATTCATCGGTTCTTATACAGCAGTTATGAACGGACTTGATTGTATCGTATTCACTGCCGGTATCGGTGAAAATGATGAAGACGTCAGAGAAGCAGTAATTAAAGATATGGAATACCTTGGTGTTAAACTCGATTCTGAAAAAAACAGAAACCTTTCTTCGCTTCAAGCTCCATGGGATATTTCTGCAGAAGATTCAAAGGTCAGAGTCTTTGTAATTCCTACGAACGAGGAACTTGTTATAGCAAGAGATACAAAAAACTTGGTTGAAAAACTTTAATGGAACGAATTGCGATTTTTGAAAAAGTAACAGAAAACAGGTTTTATGACGACGGTGGAAAAAACTACAATGATATAGTGATTCCAAAAAGAGCAACATCAGGGTCTGCAGGGTACGATTTCTTCGCATCATCAGATATCAAAATTGCTCCCCGTTCAGATTTCCTCGTGCCAACTGGAATTCGTGCAAAGATTGATTTTGGTTGGGTGCTTTGTATATTTCCCAGAAGTGGATTAGGATTCAAATATGGTCTTTCTCTGAAAAATACAGTAGGTATAATAGATGCTGATTATTATTTTTCAGACAATGAAGGTCATATAATGATAAAGCTGACAAACAACTCTGATTATAATGTTTTGATTCCAAAGGGAAAAGCATTTGCTCAAGGACTTTTCCTTCCTTTCGGAGTTGCAGTCGATGATTCAGTTTCAGAGAAAAGAAGCGGTGGATTCGGAAGCACAGATAAAGGTTAAATAAATGAAAAATCAAAAAAAGACACTTTATTCCTTGATTATACTTGTATTATTTACCTTGGCGGTTATTTTCATTTCCAAAATAATTATGGATTTCCGTTACTTGAACGACGAGGAAATCAAAGAAATAGTTTTCCGAAACTCCAATTCGTATCCAAACGACGTATCGGACTACAAATGTGTAACAGAAATGACAGACAACGGAAAACTTGTATATAACGTTTCTTTTGTTACCTCCAAAGGAGTTTATCAATACCTGTTGGATTGCGAAACAGGGAAAATTATAGAATTCAATGAGCTATTAAATACCAATTCCGTTTCAAATACGGATAACCCTTGATTAAAGGAGCATAAACATGCGTAATATCGGATATTATAACGGCAAAACGGGACCTATCGAGGAAATGGTCATTCCAATGAATGACAGAGCAATTTATTTTGGCGACGGTGTATACGATGCAACTTGCTGTAAAAACGGTGTTGTTTTTCTTGCAGACGAACATATAGACCGTTTCTTCAACAATGCAGGTCTTATTGACATTGTTCCAAATTTTACTAAAAAAGAACTTTTCGATCTGTTACATTCTCTTTTGAAACAGGTAGATGTGGACGAATGTTTTGCTTATTGGCAGATCTCAAGAGGAACTGCGAAAAGAAATCATATTTACCCACAGAACGTATCACCCAATCTTTATATAACAATAACTCCTGCTCCCATAAGAGATATATATCAAAAAATCAAAGTTATTACCGCTGAAGACAAACGTTTTTTGATGTGTAATATTAAAACAATAAATCTTCTTCCAACCGTTCTTGCATCCCAAAAAGCTGAAGAAGCTGGTGCGGAAGAATGCATCTTCCACCGAGGAGACAGAGTTACAGAATGTTCTCACAGTAACGTTCACATTCTAAAAGACGGTAAATTAAAAACTGCTCCTACGGATTGCTATATTTTACCAGGTATTGCAAGAGCGCATATTATCAAAGCCTGTAAAAAACTTTGTATCCCCGTGGATGAAACTCCGTTCACTCTCGATGAATTAAGAAATGCCGATGAAATTCTTATTTCAAGTTCTTCAAAATTCTGTCTTTCAGCAGGCGTTCTCAACGGAGAAAGCGTTGGTGGAAAAGCACCCGAATTGCTCAAAGCAATTCAGAAAGAAGTATTTGATGAATTTTTAAAAGGCGTTGGTGCATAACAAAAAATCTCGTTTCATAAATCACATGAAGCGAGATTTTTTATTATCATTATGTTGTTCAATTAAAAATTCAACATGGAATATATCTCTCTGGCTATGTAACACATCATTGGAATGGTAACGACAGAAAAAACAAAGGTACAAGCCGTTATATTAGCAGAATAAGAGGTGTTTTTATTCTGTGCACAAGACGTTATACAGGTAAGATTTATTCCGCATGGAAGGCCTGCTAAAATCACATACATAAGAGTTGTTTCAAGGGGGAAACGGACTATCAGACAAATTCCAAAGGTCAACATCGGGAATAACAAAAGTTTATATGCAGAAACAATAAGTATATTGAATTGAAATTTCAAGCCGGAAACAGGGAAGGACGCAAAAAACATTCCTATAATCAAAGCGGATAATACAGGTACAATATCAGCAACGCATGACACTGTGTTTGCAATTGGAAGAATAAGATCAATGTTCAAAAAGTATAAGGCAACAGCGATTATTCCTATTATAAACGGAAAATTTATAATACATTTGATAAGATTTCTATTCTTATATAACGTCTTTCCTGCCAGAATATTGAAAAGCAACTGATTTATCAATATAAAAACAGCAGTATAAACTGAAGCATTCACGCCAATCATGTTGGACAGGAGAGGGAAGGCAAGAATGGAAACTGATGAAGAACAAAGAGCACAAGCGTATATATTGTATATTTCGTTCTTTTTTCTCAAATAAAAAACATAAGCGACAATATAATATAAAGCAAATATTACCGCAGAAGATAATATCGCCCAAATTAAATCAGAGCTGTTCTGACTTGTTTTTTCTATCTGCAAATAATCTATAATCATAAATGGGGTCAACAGGTTCATCGTAACTACGCCAATCGTTTTTGAAGCCCCTGAATCAATGAGTTTTGATTTGCCACACAAAAAACCCAAAAAAAGAATAAACAAAAAAGGAACAACTGTACTGAATTGTTGATATGCTATGGAATTCATCATTACTTCTCCTTCATTGAACACAAAAAGAAATTCACAAACAAAATTATATCAAAATCGACCTTGAATGTCAATAGATTTTATGTTCTTTTGAGGATAATATTTTCATAAAAGAAAAATTATATAACCAAATGTTAACTTTTTGTTATAGAATTTCTGTTGACGTTATGATATACTTATTATAGATAAAAGTATCAGGAGGATATATGCATTTTAATATTCATACACATACGTATCGTTGTCACCATGCGACAGGTGAGGACAGAGAATATGTAGAATATGCAATTTCGCACGGAATCAAAACTTTAGGATTTTCCGACCATGCTCCGTACTGTTTTCCAGAGGGATATTATTCAGGATTCAGAATGGCAAAAGAAGATGTTTCCGACTACTTTAAATCAATTAAAAAGTTAAAAGAAGATTTCGCAGGTAAAATTGAAATATTCATAGGACTTGAAACGGAATATTATCCTGCTCATTTCGATGATTTCCTCGATTTTATAAAACCTTATAGTCCTGATTTTCTAATTTTAGGTCAACATTTCATAAACAATGAATACGACGGAATATATTCATATGCACCTACTTACGATGAAGATGTATTGAAAAAATATGTTGAACAATCCATAGAAGCATTGAATACAGGAAAATTCACATATATGGCTCACCCTGATCTTATCAACTTTTTGGGTGACAAGGAAATTTATCTGTATGAGATGAAAAAGCTCTGCATAAGAGCAAAGGAATTGGATATTCCTCTGGAATTAAATATGTTAGGACTCATGGAAGGTAGGACATATCCCAAAGAGATTTTCTTTAATCTTGCTGCAGAAACAAAAAACAAAGTAATCCTTGGAGCTGATGCTCATAAACCTGAAAACGTATACAACGAAAACGTTATCTCACAAGCGAAGAAATTTATTGAAAGAACGGGCGTTGATCTTATTGAATCTGTTAAATTACGTCCTGTATTTTAGGAGATAATTCTTATGATTTATAAAACAAATCCTGATTATTCCGCTCAAAACGTTTCGGGGCTTACAGTAATTATTCCAATTTCTGAAAATTGCCCAAGATTCAACGGAATGATGAAATTATCCGGAATAGCCCCTTTTCTTTGGGACGTTTTTTCAAAAGGTTCAACAATTGAGGACGCCTGCTTGATGGTTTTGAAAAACTATGACGTATCACCAGAACAAGCAAAAAAAGATATAGATGAATTTGTTTCATCCATGCTTGATGCAAATTTATTTATAAACGAAATGTAAACATAAACTAATTAATTTTTTTCAAGGATTTTTATGCAAAACAAAGATGCCAAAAATTTTTCAAGGGAAAATGAAATATTTATAAAACTTCTTAGTTCATATGTTTGTGGAAAGTCATTCACAGACGATACCTTCGGCGTAAATTGGAAATATATTTGCGTTCTCGCTATGGAACAGGGATTGGGAGGTATACTTTTTAAGGCTCTTGAAAAATTCAGTCAGGATTCTAACAATATTACCATAGATAAAAATTCTCTTTTAAAGTTGAATGATTATTACCAAAAGTCTCTTTTTATGTGTGCTGTTCGTAACGAGACACTTTCAAAAATTTCGTCCGCATTCGAAAAAGCAGAGATTGATTTCATAATTCTTAAAGGAGCAGTTATCCAAGGATATTATCCCTCTCCTGAATTGAGAGTAATGAGCGATATTGACTTTCTGATTCGTAGCGATTGTAGAAATAAAGCGAGAGAAGTTCTTGAAGAGATAAACATATCTTTTTCAGAATCAAACAGTTATCAGGATATTTATAAAACTTGCAATGGTGTTA
>JAZOCZ010000075.1:0-8815 GCA_045596755.1 Eubacteriales bacterium
GGAGAGAGAGGGCGACGTCTTAGCCGCTTGACTAACAGGCCATTCAGCAGAGTTGATTTTACCACAAACTGTTTCGGTTGTCAATACGTTTTTTAATTTTTATCAGAATTTGCATAAAAATAACATACAAATATGAAGAAAGGACTGCAACGGCAATCATGCCGTAAGTAAAAGGTATCAGAAATGAACTTCACGAACCGACAAAAAAATATAGTACTTTTCCTTTTATACACCGCTTTTGCAGGAGTCATTATTCTGCTGATTTTTGCCGCTGGTAAATACGTGCTTCCGCTTATTACACCGTTCATTGTGGCATGGGTTGTTGCTATGCTTCTTCAACCGGGAATAAATTTCATGGTAAAATACACAAAAATTCCCCGAAAAGTTTCAGCGTTGATTCTACTACTTTCTCTGTCGGGAGTTATTGTATTTGTCGGTTACGTTTCAATTAAAGAACTTATAGGAGAATTAAGTGCTCTTGCGGACAGAATAACCACATTTCTTGAAGCACTGAAAGCTGACGAAAACAAGGCTCAAGAATTGATAAACAAAATCAATTCTTATATTCCTATATTCGACTTTTCAAAACCTCTTTCAGAATATTGGGACAACTTCGACCAGAATATAATCGAACTCTTCGAAAAAATTGTTTCCAATATTTCTTCCAATGTGGTTCCTTTCCTTTCCGGAACTATATCCGCCGTAGCCGATTTATTCATCGTTGTCATTATTTTTATAGTTGCTGTCTATTATATTGCCGTTGATTTCAAAAAAATAAACAACTTTATTGCATATCAATTCCGAGGAGATGCAAAAAAATATGCAACGTTAATAAAAGACCAATTTTTCAGCACGGTATGGAAATACATCAAGGCATATTCCGTTATTATAGTGATAACGTTCTCGGAACTTCTTATTGCATTTTCCATTTTAGGCGTCGAGTACCCTTACCTCGTTGCATTGATAGCGGCTCTCGTTGACATTCTTCCAATCATCGGCACAGGAACAATTCTTGTACCTTGGGGGATTATTTCAATTCTCAGAGGAAACGTTTTTATGGGAATCGGTCTTCTTGTAACTTACGTTATCGTAACAATAATAAGACAAATTATAGAACCTAAAATCGTTGGTTCGTATATAGGAATGTATCCCCTTATGACCCTTATTATGATGTATGCAGGTCTCAAAGCCTTCGGTATTCTCGGGCTTTTCGCTTTCCCAATAATCTCAATTATACTCAAAAACCTGAACGATTCAGGGAATATAACCCTTTGGAGATACCCAGAGGGAGTCGGTGACGGAAACACTCCGCAAAAAACAGGTTTCACCACTCTAAAAGAGCATATAACTCAAATAGGTCAAGATATGCGAAATAAAGATAAAGACGATAAGGGATAATCTATGCGCACAAATCAAGGGATATATCAAATGTAAATTTTGCATTTGATATATCCCCTTTTTTTAAAAATCTCCTCTTTCACGGCATAAAAAAACGAACCCCGATTTTCATCAGGATTCGTCGTGGTGACCCGTACGAGAGTCGAACTCGTGTCTCCACTGTGAGCAAGTGAAAATAGCATGGTTGCTATTTTCACGAAGCGATACCCCGCAAAGCAAGGAGAAACAGAAGCGATGCTACGCTTCGCGAGTGTTTCGACTATGCGACCGGGGAGAGAAAGGGCGATATCGCACTTTCACGGCATAAAAAAACGAACCCCGATTTTATCAGGATTCGTCGTGGTGACCCGTACGAGAGTCGAACTCGTGTCTCCGCTGTGAGCAAGTGAAAATAGCATGGTTGCTATTTTCACGAAGCGATACCCCGCAAAGCAAGGAGAAACAGAAGCGATGCTACGCTTCGCGAGTGTTTCAACTATGCGACCGGGGAGAGAAAGGGCGATATCGCACTTTCACGGCAAAAAAACGAACCCCGATTTTCATCAGGATTCGTCGTGGTGACCCGTACGAGAGTCGAACTCGTGTCTCCGCCGTGAAAGGGCGATGTCTTGACCACTTGACCAACGGGCCGATTAAATTTTTATTTCCGTCTCACAGACAGCTTCCGTATTATACACTATAAAATATTATTTGTCAATACCTTTTTTGAAAAAAACAAATTTTTTTTGCGTTAATTTACGTTAATTTACTATTTTACAAATTTTAGCGTTGATTTCCCGATATTATTGACAAAAAAACAATGATATGATATAATCTCGACGTAAACGTATTATGCACTTTTGGAATTTCATTACAACACAAAAAGGAGAACCCATAATGAAAAGAAATAATAAAATTTTAGCATCACTGATTTGCATTCTTTTAATCACCCTTTTCGCAGTATCATGTAAAAGCGGTGAACATTCAGGAGAAGATTCATCCATTTTGAATTCTTCCGAAGCTATTTCGGAAATTGGTTCTGATGATAATTCGGTTACGTCTGACGAGAGCGTTGAAGTATCGGAAGAAATCCCAGGATCCCCCACTTCCGAGGACGTAACAACTGATTCGTCTATTGAAAATTCCACCGACGTATCTTCGGAATCTTCCAACGATTCTTCCGAAGACGACCTTGCAGGAAATGAAAGCATGGATGAGCTTTTACAGAAATACAAAGACCTTGAATCAATCAAAGCCCTTGCTGCTATTGGCGAGAAATACAAAGATTCCGTTCATATCAGCATGAGAGGTCAGGTTGAAGTTTCCGGATATCTTTTTGAAATGGTCGTGGATATGTACGGCGAAGAAAAAAGTGGAAATTCCTTATCTATGGCAAATTTCTCAGGCATGGGACAAACTATTATATCACAAAAAGAGCTTGTTTTGAACGGTGTTAAATACGGTATAGATGATACAAATAAAATGTACTGTATTATTCCTGAAGAAGAATCGGATTCTTTCTTAGGATTCGAAAACATTGAAAAGGTTGTCACTAAAAATGAGCTTGTAAAAGGCGAAATTTACACAACCGATTGGTTTATATCAAAAGACGGATCAAGAATCGGCATATACACAAAAAAGTCCGAGATAAAATATATGTGTATGGCTATGGATATGGGCGGTGGCGAAAAAATGGAAATACTCTTTGAATTCACCTTCGAGGAAATGGATAAAGACGTTAAATTTGAGCTTCCAAAAGGTTACGTTTTAGTGGATTACGACGCTTTCCAAGGTGGAGCATCTATGTGAATGATAACAATGAATATATAAATAGATAATTATTTAAGCGTTTTTACGATAAATACATTTTATTAAATCCAATCTTTCAGAAATCAAAAAAATTAAATTTAAAACCGAACACAAACGTTCGGTTTTATTTTTTTCATTTTTTATTAAAAAGCTATTGACAAATGGAAAATTATGTTGTATTATTGTGTTAGTGAAGTAGTACAAGGCAACGAAATTGCTTACTATGTAAAAAATTTTTCCAACTAAAATTCGAAAGAAAGGACTATCAATATGGATTTAAAACAGATTTCTCTTAAACAAAAATTTATAGCAGTTTCAGCTATAGCAGGTTTTTTATTCTCATCTATAACTCCATCATCGTTGCTGGAATTTGGTTCAGACCCTTTTATGCTCCTTACCGTTTGTTCTTCCATGCTTTTGACGATAAGTTGCATACTTTTGATTTTTTATGCTTTGAAAATGTATAACAGCAAACATGGAATGAAGCTGATAGGCGTAATTTTTGCTCTTCTTGCTTTTGATTGGAGCGTTTTACGAGGAATTGCAGAAAAATTTTTAGGTTTTTATTCTCTTGATTTATTGGGATTTTGCGACAAATGGATTTCACCCGAAAATTCCCTGTTTTTCAACAATATTGACTATTGTCTATCTGTTATAATCGGTATTCTGTTTATTATATCTTCCATATGCGTATTCAAAAAATGGAATAACAAAGCTATAATTATTGCAAGCCTTGTCTTTTCTTACGTTCACGATGTATCAACCGTCTTGTTGGTAACATTAAATGGGTATCATAAATCCATGTTGAATGAAGTTATAGTAGATACGTTATTATACGTTAGTTTAATAATAATCTGTTTCAGAAAAAACGAAAAATTACAGCAAAGCACAAAAAACACATAAATATTTAATTTGAAACTCAACATAACATATCAAATCAAAGGAGGTGACGTTATGGCTTGGAGATTTTCTCAAGACAAGCCTGTTTTTATTCAGATAGGCGAGCATATAAAAAAAGCCGTTGTTTCAGGTGAATAT
Source organism: Eubacteriales bacterium (assembly GCA_045596755.1). Lineage (GTDB taxonomy): Bacteria > Bacillota > Clostridia > Oscillospirales > CAG-382 > SIG653. The sequence continues at coordinate 4,225 of JAZOCZ010000075.1, forward strand.
CCGTCAGGGACAAAGATTCCGACGGTAAGGCAAATAGCCTTGGAAGCCGCCGTCAACCCCAACACGGTTCAGCACGCATTTTCCGTGCTTGAAACCGAAGGAATTATTATTTCCAAAGGCACTCTCGGAAAATTTGTAACGGATGATGAAGAAATCATTAAAACATGTCGAAATAAAATGGCAACACGACTAACAGAAGAATATCTTTCAAATATGAAAGAATTGGGGTTTTCTTCAGACGAAGCATTAACGATTATTTATTCAGCAAAACATTCAAATAATACAACAAAGGAGGAATCTATAGATGAATAATTTCCAAAGCGAATTCAACGTACTGGAATGCAGAAACCTTACCAAATCTTATAAAAAAGGAATCCCTGTCCTTTGGAATCTTAATTTAGATATTCCAAAAGGTAAAATAATAGGTCTGTTAGGGCCCAACGGATGCGGTAAATCAACGTTTATCAAACTTATTGCAGGTATTTTACAACCCGATTCAGGTGAAATAACCCTTTGCGGCGAACCGATTGGTGAAAAAAGCAAGGCACTCGTCTCCTATCTTCCCGAACGTCCTTATTTCAGCGGCGGAATGAAGGTATACGAACTTCTCGACTATTTTGAAGAATTTTACAAGGATTTTAACAGAGAAAAAGCAAACAGACTTCTTGCAGACCTTGCCATTGAACCGAAAGCAAAATTAAAAACTCTTTCAAAAGGCACGAAAGAGAAGGTTCAATTAGTCCTAGTTATGTCAAGGGATGCAAAACTTTACCTGCTTGACGAACCTATTGCAGGCGTTGACCCTGTGGCAAGAGAATACATTTTAAGCACGATAGTCAGCAACTATAATCCCGAAGCATCAGTTATTATAACTACCCATCTTATAACAGATATTGAACAAGTTCTCGACGACTTTATGTTTATATCCTTCGGTGGAAGAGTTCTTGCATCAGGCAACGCAGAAGAAGTAAGAAATGAAACAGGAAAATCATTGGATCAGTTGTTCAAGGAGGTATTCAGATGTTAAAGAAACTTTTAAAATACGATCTCCGCTATATGTTCAAAATATGGTGGATCGGAGCGGTAACCGTTCTCGGTCTTGGCATAATCGGCGGATTCTGCTTAAACAATTTGATGGACACAACCTCAGATAACGTTTACGTTAAAATTTTTTCCGGATTTTTTCTCTTTCCAATGATTATAGGCATATCCGCATTTTCACTTTATCCAACAATAGTTTCGTTTATCAGAATCTATAAGAATTTATTTTCAGATGAGGGATACCTTACATTTACACTTCCTGTAAAGTTAACTTCTCTCATAAATTCAAAACTTATTTCAACCATCATTTTACAATCCTCATCTGTTTTTGTAATTATACTCGCCATCTTTTTAATTTTTATCGGAGCATCAAACAATTTTATAGAAGATTTTAAATATGCGGTTGATTCTATCATCGGTGTTTTTGATTATTTAGGTGTATATTCTATCTTTTATCTTGTAGAGATTATTTCACTTATGCTTCTTGCATCCTTGTTTTCCGTATTGTTTCTTTTCAATTGTATAACCTTCGGTTGTATCATTGCGAAAAAAGCAAAGGTTCTTGCATCGGTTGCCATATATTACGCAGTAAATTCAGTAAGTAGTTTTGTTATTCAAATTCTTGTGTACACAGTTTCCCCAGGAATCACCGTTTGGATCTCCAATTTCCCCGAAGGAAACACAAAACTTTGCCTTTCATTATTCGGACTCGTTGCAATACTGTTTTTAGCTATAATTTGCGGACTTTTGTATTTGCTTCAGTATTATATGCTTGAACGCAAACTGAATTTAGCATAGATTGGAGGTAGGACAAATGAAATTCACAAAAAAATTATTAGTTTTTTTCCTCGCATCAATTCTCCTCATATCCGCTTTTTCACTTTCCGTTTTTGCATCTGACGATACAGAATATTCCGATTCAAGCGACGTTCCTATCTTTAAAATTAACGAAAGTTTCACAGAGATAACTTTAGGGGAGGATGACTACGTCCCCGTAGATGCCACATATATTTCCGCAACATACGTATCTTTAGAAGTTGATTTTTGGACAGATTATCTCCTGAAAGACACAATAAGGGATATTAAAGTCAGAAGGAGTATAAATAAAGTTTTGCTTGACGTAACCATCTATTTTGTAGGTGGAACTTCAATGAACGTTTCTTATATAGACACCGATTACGTGCGTGAATATTCAAAACTTACTTCAAGCTCAGATATTCAAATTGAAGGTTTTCCATGGTGGGACACAAAGGAACCTTTTTGCTTCAGAACAAACGAATTGAACAACGCAACGTCGAGAAATTCTGATGTTACCTTATCCCGCAGTGATCTCTGGGATTGCAAACAATATAAAATTGTCAAAAAGAATGAGAATTTCACCATAATCAGAGGTTTTCTCATTTTAGACGAGGACGGAAACTATTATTACGCAGATTGCGAAAAATCAGGGATTTTTAACGCTTCAAATTTTTACCTTCAAGGAGTTGATGAGCTGAAAGTCTTTAAAATAGAAGACAGCGAACTGCTCACAGAAATGAAAACCTTGGTAGATGAATACAAAGCAGAAGAAGAAAAATCCTATACTACTGTTGCCATTCTTTTTCTTATTATCTTTTGCGTAACTATTCCGTTAATTACCGCTATACTCTGTTTTGTATTCTCCTTTAAAACGAAAAAATCCTACAAAACACTTTTACGTGTAATATCGTTACTAAGTGTTGCCGAAATAATGATTTTTGTCATCGCATTGGTAATAGCGTTGGCTTAATTCAAAATTAAACGCAATTTTTCATATAACGCAAGAAAAACTCCCGCAGGGGAGTTTTTCTTGCGTTATTATACGTTTATATACGAATGTTTTTCGGTATATCGTACCGTAATATTTACACGTCATATTTTGCGAGAATTTCACTTGGCGTTTTCTTCAAAAGCAACATAACGGGAATAACTCCACAGAAAACACAAAGAGTAAGTAACACTAAAAGAACACAAAGTGCGTACCAAACGGGGTAGAAGAACACACTTTCAAGCATTTTTGACATAGACAGACAAGCCCATATAAAACCACTCGACAGAATAAATCCCACAAATACGGTAAGTGCGAAAAGAACAACGGCTTCCACTGTAAATTTGTAAATAAGATTCTTTTTGGAAACGCCTATTGCCCTATAGATACCGACTTCTTTTATTCTGCTCATCAAAGAAGAACGCATTATAAAATACATACAAAGACTGCAAAGCAGTAAAATAACACTCATGGAAATAATGTTTCCAATTATGGTTTCCTTATGCCCTCTTATTATTTCGTTAAAGAGAAAATCAGGTGTTATATATGGTTTATAACTTCCAACCGTTTCAATATTCGAAAATTCCTTTTCAATCCAGGCTTTTGTAGCCTTTGGATTGTTTGAATGTATGGCTGTATAAATTATATTTGTTGAATAATCCATATCAACCACCACATCCGAAACGGCTATTTCTGCATATTTCTCAACTTTTTCAACCCCTGACGAATAACCGAATCCAGCCATTGCGGATTTATGCGTTTCACCTGTTTGTTTGGAAAACGCTATATAATCCTTTTCGTCAACTATATAAGTAACGTTCCCAAAATTAAAATTTTCTTCGAAATTATCGAGAATTTTAACTTCCTTCACATTCAATTCAATTCCGTTAATTTTAACGGTTGAATTTTGAGACGGTAAATTGCTTCCCGAATTTCTTGTGATAATAATACATTCTCCCTCTCCTACTTCATATCCTCTTTCATAATCGAGGCGAACGTTTAAGAAAGATTCAATATTCCCGATTTTTGCAATAGCAACAGGTGTCATATATACCGCGGATTCATCACTTTCCACTATTCCCGCAATATGAAGGCTTTTTCCGTTGACGGAAAGACGTCGGGAAATAATTCCCAAAAGGTCTTTATATTCCTTTACGTAGCCCAAAGAAGATTTTTCAAGCAATATATCCGCAACCTTTGTAGTAAGCACCATTTCGATATTTTCAAGGTTTTCCTTTTTACCTGCAACGAGGGGTAGATTCTTTACCAAAGAAACGTCCAGAAATGCGGCATTGACCATAAAAGCGTTGCTGTAATAATCCGAATCAAAGGTTTCGAAATTTCCCATCTGGAACATAAGGTTTGCACTTGGCTGAATTGAACCATATCTCAAACCGACGTAATCAATCCCTGAATCCTTTGAACCCATGGCTTCATTTATTTTTGCAGACGTTTCACCGTCTTTTGTATAAACGAAAAACATATTATGGTTGTAAAGATTTTTCGTATCGGAAAAAACGTCTATGATATTTCCAAATGAAGCACTTGCGAACACGAGCAAAGCGGCAAAAAGTCCCATGCATTTCCGAAGAAGTTTATTACCCTTTTTCTTCTTTTTTGAAGCGGCGGCATATCCGCTTTTCAAAGAGCTTTTAAAAGAGAAAAGCCTGCCGAATTTTTCTCCCGTTATTGGCGGAAGTGCTGACATTTGCAAAGATTTGCGTTCTGAACGGTCCTCTCCTCTTTTTTCGTAAATTCCCTCTT
>JAZOCZ010000076.1:0-1831 GCA_045596755.1 Eubacteriales bacterium
AATACGTTATGTCAATTTTTCTCATACTTTTCGGATGCAATTTCAGTTTATACTATTTATTGCTTATAGGAAAAGTAAAGACAGTTTTCAAAAGCGAAGAATTCCGTAGTTATTTTCTTATAATTATTTCAGCAGTAGCCTTTGTTTTTATCGGACTTTCAGGCAAATTCGGGTCTCTCCCGCAGGAATACACGGTAGAAGAAGCGTTCCGCCATTCTTTGTTCCAGGTATCTTCCCTCATGACAACGGCAGGATTTACAACAACCGATTACAATCTTTGGCCTATGCTTTCAAAAACCACCCTTATAGTCGTTATGTTCACAGGTGCCATGGCAGGCTCAACCTCAGGAGGAATTAAACTTTCACGAGTAGTTATAGCAGTAAAAGGAGCTTATATAAACGTAAGAAAACTTATAAATCCAAGATACGTTCCAAAAGCAAAATTCGAAGGAAAGCCCTTGGAGACGCGTACTATAAACGATGTGTTTGCTTTTATAACGCTGTATTCTTTTATTTTTATAGCAGTTCTTTTCCTTTTGTCCTTTGATGCTATAAACGGTAAAGTCATCACGGTAACGTCGGATGCAGGAACTTACGAGGTAACCCACGGTTTCTTCAGCAACTTCTCCGCGACCCTTGCATGTATTTCCAATGTCGGTCCCGCATTTGAAGCAGTAGGACCATATGCAAGCTATGCAGAGTACGGTTTATTATCAAAAATTATTCTGATGTTAACAATGATTTTAGGAAGACTTGAAATTCTTCCTGTGCTCATTCTGTTCAGCAAAAGAACGTGGAAAAAACTTTAACTGAAAAAATCAGGAGAAACAAATGAAAATATACGAATCCGCAGAAGAACTTATTGGAAAGACGCCTGTTTTAAGGCTACAAAACGTAGAGAAAATTCACGGATGTAAAGGAAAAATTTTTGCAAAACTTGAATATTTCAATCCCACGGGTTCAGCCAAGGACAGAGCCGCAAAATATATGTTAGACCGGGGAGAAAAGGACGGACTTATTGACAAAGATACGGTTATTATTGAGCCTACGTCGGGAAATACAGGCATAGGACTTGCTTCCGTTGCGGCTTCAAGGGGATACAAAACGGTTATAGTTATGCCCGAAACTATGTCCGAGGAAAGAAAAGCTCTTATGCGTCTTTACGGTGCAGAACTCGTTCTCACAAAAGGCGCAGACGGAATGGCAGGAGCTATCAGAAAAGCCGAAGAATTAAAAGAATCCTATCCAAAGGCTTTTATTCCCAATCAGTTTGAAAACAAAGCAAACGCCAAGGCGCATTTCGAAACAACGGGGCCTGAAATCTGGGAAGATACGAAAGGTGCGGTTGACGTTTTAGTTGCAGGCGTCGGCACAGGCGGAACAATTACGGGCGTTGGAGAATTTCTGAAAAGCAAGAATCCCAATATCAAAGTGGTAGCCGTTGAACCTGCTGATTCCCCCGTTTTATCCGAAGGAAAAGCAGGTTCACATAAAATTCAAGGAATAGGCGCAGGATTCGTCCCAAAGGTTCTGAACACGGAAATTTATGACGAAATCATCACTTCAACCACCGAAGAAGCCTTTTCCGCTCTTAAAAAATTGGGAAAAGCGGAAGGAATACTCGTGGGCATATCATCGGGAGCAGCCCTTTCTGCCGCCTTGAAACTCGCAGTAATGGACGAATACAAGGACAAAAACATCGTTGTCATATTGCCCGACACGGGAGACAGATATTTGTCAGTCCTTGCGGAGTGATGCAAACGCTTCACGTTCGCAAGGTAGCTTTCCTCGCTTCGCCCAAAAAGCATTTTAATAAAACATTTTTCGACCA
>JAZOCZ010000077.1:0-1743 GCA_045596755.1 Eubacteriales bacterium
CTGTTATGAAGGTAGCGTTTATGGATCTGGATTTTCATAGACTTTTCGTTCGGATTATGGACGGAAACATTTCATCTGTAAAATTGGCAAAATCTGTTGGATTTATCTATGAAGGTACGGGTAGGGAATGTCAGCTTATCAAGGGAAAATACGCAACCGTTCATACGTATTCAATTCTGAAACCTGAATATGAGCGGTTGATCTGTATTTGATTTTTTGTTATAATTCTGCCTGTTATAACCTTATTTCGTTTTTATACGACGTTTTGACTTTTTTTTCATCTGCCGCATAAACTTAAATACTGAAGGGGGAACCCTTTTCCCTTTTATTAAGGGAAAATAAAAAGGAGATAGGTTTATGAAAGATATGAAAAAATATGAAAACTCTCAAACGGTGAGAAACCTTCAAACGGCTCTTTCGGACGAAGCGTTGAGTCACGTTAAATATACGATTTGGGGCAACGAAGCAGAGCAGATGGGATATCCGCAAATCGCTCACTATTATAGAGTTGCTGCGAATAACGAACTTGCTCATGCAAGCCTTTGTATGAACGAACTTGGAATGATGGGCAGTCTTAACGAAAATCTGCAAAACGCCATAGTCGATGAAAATTCAGATAATCAGAATTATCTTATGTATGCAAGGGATGCGGAAAACGAAGGCTATGATGATCTCAGTAATAAATTCCTTAATACAGCAAACGTTGAAAAAACACATGCGGATGAATTTTCCAATATGCACAGACAGTTAGTTGATGAAGAAATGTTTGCGTCCCATAACTGTTCAACGGTTTGGATGTGTTATAATTGCGGATATTCATCAGAAGGAGAGACACCTCCAGCCCGTTGTCCGCTTTGCGGAAGACCTGAAACATGGTTTGTTGACCGTAACAGATAATTTTTGAAAACAAAAAAAGAAAATGCTGTTCTTGGAATTAACCAAACAGCATTTTTCTTTTTAAACAGTTTTTAAACAGCTCTCTGAACCTTACCGGAACGAAGGCAACGTGAACAGATGTAAACTGTATGTGTACCACCGTTGATGTTAGCCTTAACTCTTCTGATGTTGGGCTTCCAGGTTCTGCTTGTCTTTCTGTTAGAGTGAGAAACGTTGTGACCAAAGGTAACGCCTTTGTCGCAAAATTGACATTTTGCCATGAGAACTACCTCCTGATTTTTTACAAATATTTTTTAATAACAAACATATAAAGCGGACTCAAAAAAATTTCGGAGCATATTTTTTATACTGTCGCCCGCATACCCATATAATATAGTACAAAAAGGTTTTTTTGTCAAGTGTTTTTTGTAAATAACTTTGTTAAATTTTATGTTTTTTGAAATATTCAGTGTTTAATTGATTTGAAGAAGTGATTTTGCATTTTTTTCAAATATAAGGTCTTTTTCCTTTGATGAAATATTCAAAGAATCAATAAAATCCATAACTCGTTTGGGAGAATCCCAAGGACAATCGCTTGCAAACAGAATTTTATCTGCTCCCTTTTTTGAAATTAACTTTTTTGCTGTTTTTTTATCAAGATTCAATGGAAAAGCCGTATCGTAATAAACGTTTTCCAAAGCGGAAGTCAACTCCAAAGCATCGTTCCACATGGCGTTGCCACCAAAATGAGCCGAAATAATTGTGAGTCTTGGGAAACGAGTTGAGATATTCCTTATCATGAGCGGGGTGCAATGGATAGGCGACCCCATTCCAATATCAAATCCTGCGTGAAAAATAATTGGAAGG
>JAZOCZ010000078.1:0-3461 GCA_045596755.1 Eubacteriales bacterium
AAGGCAAGAGGCAAGAGGCAGGAGGCAAGAGGGAAGGGAATTTTTCTCCCGTTGGTCGAAAAATATTTTATATAATTGCTTTTCGAACGCAGAGAGAAAAGCTACCTTTATTCCGCATTCCGCATTCCGCATTCCGCATTCCGAATTCCGCATTGGAAAAAAGTTCCGCATTCCGAATTAACCTTAAAGAAAGGATTCAACATGAAGCTTAACTACAAACGAACGGTGCTTGTGGGAATGGCATTCTTTCTCATAACGTGCTTTTGGCAGGCGTATGACGCCATTGTTCCCCTTATACTTACCAATCATTTCGGACTTCCTCAAACCTTTTCGGGCGCGGTTATGTCCATTGACAACGTGTTGGCGGTTTTCCTGCTCCCGCTTTTCGGAACGATTTCCGATAAGGTAAACACGAAATACGGAAAAAGAACGCCTTTCATCTTTTTCGGCACGATTGTTTCCGTTATTTCTTTCGTATGCCTGACTTTTATTGACAACTATCAGCTTTCAAAGGTTATAGCGGCAGGCATCCCACAGCTTTCACAGGGCGGAATGTCCGACGAAGCGTATACGGAATTCGTAAGAAAAACGGCTTACGAGCTAACGTTGGAAAATCCCCTTGCTCTCGTTGGATTTATTGCAACCCTTTTGGTTGTCCTCGTAGCAATGGCAGTTTTCCGTTCTCCTGCAGTAGCTCTTATGCCCGACGTAACTGTGAAGCCCTTGCGTTCAAAGGCTAACGCCATAATTAACCTTACGGGAACAGTCGGCGGAATAATAGTTCTCGTGCTTGGTATGGTTTTTGCAACGTCCAAAAATCAGTATATGGAATATACGCCTTACGTTATTGCGGTTTGTTCCGTAATGCTTGTTGGATTTGTGATTTTCATGCTCACAGTCAAAGAAAACAAATGGGCGAAGGAAATGGAAGAAGAATCCCTAAATCTTGATTTAGCAAGCAACACAGAGGAAGGTTCTTCAGGTAAGATTTCCAAGGCTGAATTTAAATCACTTTTGCTCATCCTTGCTTCCGTTGCTCTTTGGTATATCGGATATAACTCCATAACAAGTAAATATACGGTTTATGCAACCAATATCCTTAAATTCGATTTCAACTTCACACTTATCGTAGCACAAGGTGCTGCCATAATCTCATACATACCTGTTGGAATAATATCAACGAAGATAGGCAGAAAAAAGACAATTCTTGCAGGCGTTACAATGCTTGCTGCCGCTTTCACCATAGGTATTTTCATAACCCCCGAAACGCCCGAAGTAATAATGTACCCCATTTTTGCTCTTGCGGGAATCGGCTGGGCAACAATAAACGTAAACTCCTTCCCAATGGCAGTTGAGCTGGCTAAAAACGGTGACGTAGGCAAATATACAGGTTATTATTATACCGCCTCCATGGCGGCACAAATTGCCGCTCCGATTCTTTCGGGTATGCTTTACGATGCCTTGGGAATGAGATATACCTTCTTCACCTTCGGTGCAATATTCGTAGTATTTTCTTTCATAACTATGCTTTTCGTAAAGCATGGAGATTCGAAGCCTGCGGCGAATAAATCCGCGCTGGAGCATCTTGATGTAGATTAAAAAATGATTTTTCTTGTGTTTTTTATAACTTTGGCGTTAATTCTTTCCGTTCTTTGGATTTCACTTATGATTTGTCCGAAATGCAAAAAAATGAGTGATTCTTTATTTAAGGATTATGCTCACCGTGGACTTTACGGTGGAGACGTTCCCGAAAATTCCCTTTCCGCTTTTGAAAAGGCAGTGGAGGAAGGCTTTGGAATTGAGCTTGACGTTCAGTTGTCTGCGGATGGGGTAGCTTGTGTATTTCACGATTATTCTCTTTTGCGTATGACGGGAGTGGACAAAAAGCTTTCGGACGTTGAATACAAGGAGCTTTCGACTCTCTCTCTTGGCGGAACGAATGAAAAAATACCAACGCTTTCAGAGGTGCTGGAGCTGGTTGACGGTAAAGTTCCTTTGCTCGTTGAGCTGAAAGGGGAGAGCTTTGATACGTCCATTTGCGGAAAAACCGCTTCCTTGCTGAAGGAATATGACGGTAAATACTGCATAGAATCCTTCAACCCTTTGCTTGTCAGAGGTATAAAAAAATACCTGCCCGATGCCTTTTGCGGTCAGCTTTATACAGACTTATACAGAGATAAGAAAATAAAATCAAAATTGAATTATATTCTTGTAATAACGGCGGTTAAATTTATTTCAAAGCCTTGCTTTATTGCTTACGATAAAGAGGACAGAAATTCCTTCCCTGTACGGTTTGTAAAGAAATTCTACAAGTTATCTCCTTTCGTCTGGACGGTTAAGGGGGATAAAGAGATAGAAAAGGCGAAAAGCCTTGGAGAATATGCTATTTTCGAGAGGAATATATGATAACTGGTTGCGATTTACACATACATTCAAATAATTCCGACGGCTCTTTTCCGCCCGAATGGATAATTCTTGAAGCAAAACGAATTGGACTTATAGTTGCCCTTACGGACCATAATACAACAATGGGTCTTGAAAGCTTCATGGTAGAGGCAGAAAAACAGGGTGTTACGGCAGTACCTGGGGTTGAGCTTTCAACCGTGTGGGACGAAAAGGAGCTTCACTTGCTTGGAATGTTTATAGACCGTGAGCATTACGAAAAGGTTGAAAATCTTGTTAAGGATTTTCATATTCTCAAAGAGAAAAGCAACGTTGATCTTATACAACGTCTGAACGAGGGCGGATACAAAATAGACTACGCAAAGGTCAAAAAAAGGAACGTAAACGGACATGTAAACCGTGCCCACATTGCATCCGAGCTTGTGGAGCTGGGATACGTCAGCACCCCGAAGGAAGCCTTCGACAAGCTGCTCAAGGTCGGTAAAGGATTTTACTTCCCGCCCGAAAGATTAAAAATTGAAGACGCTATAAGGTTTGTACGTAGCATAAATGCTGTTCCTGTCCTTGCACATCCACTGCTTGACTTGGACGCGGAGCGTCTTTTGGAGATTCTCCCTGCTCTTTGCGAGGCAGGACTTATGGGGCTTGAAACAAGACATTCAACCTATACCGAGGAAAAAGAAAAAATTGCTTCCGAAATCGCTAAACAGTTTGGACTTTTAGAAAGCGGAGGAAGCGACTTCCACGGTGAAGCAAAGCCGGATATAAGCATAGGAAAAGGCAAGGGAAATATGTCTGTCCCCGAAAGCTTTTATTATAAGCTGCTTGATGCAAAAAGCTTACTTGATAAATAAAAATCATTTATCATATCCATTATTTTTTTAGAAATGTATTGACAAACTCGCCAAAAAGGATATAATATAATTGAGGGTGTATCTCAGCCCTGAATGAGAAACTTAATAAGTGAACTTCTCTTGGTTCGTTCAAGAAAGTTAAAAGTGAGTGTTTCGCTGCTCGAAAAGCGAAAGTTATATGATGAGGGCAAGGCATACTTGCCC
>JAZOCZ010000079.1:0-3088 GCA_045596755.1 Eubacteriales bacterium
GATTTTTAGGAATGCAGGGTATGCACGGGCATTACGCTTGCACAACTTCAATGAACGAAGCGGACTGTATCATTGCTTTAGGTGCAAGATTCAATGATAGAGTTACAGGAAACAGACATAAATTTGCTCCGAGAATTGATATTGTACATATAGATATTGATGGCTCGGAACTTTCCAAAAACGTTAATGCTGTACATGGTTTAAGAGCCGATTTAAAATTAACTCTACAAAAACTCTTACCTTTGATAAAGGAAAGCAAAAAGCCAAGATGGCAATCTCGTATTGACGATTTAAAAGCTGAAGAAGAACTTTTGCGTGATAAACGTGAAGGGCTTACACCACAAAACGCAATAGAAGTTATAAACAAGCATCTTACAGAAAACACACCCGTTGTAACCGATGTTGGCCAACATCAGGTATGGACAGCGCAAAACGTTTTTTTGAAAAAGCCAAGAACATTTATTTCAAGCGGTGGTCTTGGAACGATGGGATTCGGTTTGGGCGCATCCATCGGGGCATATTTCGGAACAAAGGAACGCCCTGTTCTTATTACGGGTGACGGAAGTTTCGGCATGAGCCTTACAGAACTTTCAACTGCGGTTAAGCATCAGATTCCTGTTGTTATATTTATTATGAACAACGGTGTTCTCGGAATGGTGAGACAGATGCAGACAATGTTTTTTGACAAGCATTATTCAAATACAACACTGGAACGAAAAACTGATTTTGTTGCATTAGCAAACGCATTCGGTGCAGAAGGGATTTCCGTTTCATCCTTGGATGATTTGGAAAAAGCCTTAGGTTTAGGCTTCAAAGCAAAAGGTCCTTTTATTATTGACTGTTCCATAGGAAAGGACGAGCTTGTTTTACCAACCCTCGCCCCAGGTGATTCTGTTGGCGATATTATAGTAAAGGCGGATGAATAATATGAACAGATATACAGTTGCCGTACTTGTAAACAACCAGTTTGGCGTTCTCAACAGAGTTGTAAGTATGTTCAGAAGAAGACAATTCAACATTAACGCTCTAACAGTAAGCGAAACAGAATCCAGCGATTTATCAAGAATAACCGTTGTTTTTGAAGGTGAAGAAAATATAAAACAACAGCTTATAAATCAGCTATATAAGCTTCCAGTCGTTCATTCTATAAGCGAAATGAACGGAGATAACAGCATAAATCGTGAGCTTTTGCTTATTAAAGTGAAAAACGAGGCTCACAGCCGTGATGAAATAAAAGCGGCAACGGAAGCCTTCGGCGCTTTATTCGTGGATTATTGCAAGGATTCCGTTATGCTACAGCTAACAGGAGAAAGCAGACAAATAGATGATTTCATCAATCTGATGAAAAATTACACTATTCTGGAAATATGTCGCACAGGAAGTGTCTCCCTTGAAAAAGGCAGCACAACTATCAGAAACGTTACAAACTTCTAATACTACTCATAAAAATCGGGCTATTTCAAATGCGTTTTTGCATTTGAAATAGCCCCGTTATTTATTTAAATCCGTTTTTTATCCAACCTATAATTGTGAAATTATCGTCGAATTGGAAGTTAAGTATGCCAGTTATAAAGATAATAACTATAACTGCAGGAAGAACGTACGTCATATAAGGACGCATCCATCTTTTCAACTTCATGCCCTTGCCTGTATTTGCTTCTTGGAGGAAATTATCAAATCCCCACCCTTTTTTCGTAACACAGAAAAGAACGTAGCACAAAGCTCCCACAGGCAACAAGCAGTTTGTTACCAAAAAGTCCTCAAGGTCAAGAACAGAAGAAGTAGAACCAAAAGGTTTAAATTCAGACCAAAGGTTGAAGCCCAAAGCGCAAGGAACAGAGAGAACAAGCATTGATATTCCGCAGATTATACAACCCTTTATTCTACCCCAATTTGTTATTTCACGAACACAAGCTAAAATATTCTGCATAACAGCGATAACTGTTGTCATAGCAGCAAAGAACATAAAAAGGAAGAATAAAGAGCCCCACCATCTGCCGCCTTTCATATTGTTGAAAACGCTTGCCATAGCTTCGAAAAGAAGGCTTGGTCCCGCTGCTGGTTCAACGTCAAAAGTAAAGCAAGCAGGGAAAATAATAAGTCCTGCAACAATAGCAACAAACGTATCAAGAACGAGGATATTTACAGATTCACCCATAAGGGAGCGATCCTTGCCAAGATAGCTTCCGAAAATTGCCATTGAGCCAATTCCAAGACTCAAAGTAAAGAAAGCTTGGTTCATAGCGGCAACAACAACGTCAAGGGTGATTTTTGATAAATCCGGCTTGAGATAGAATGACAAGCCTTCCTTTGCACCGTCAAGAGTAAAGCTGTTTACAGCAAGCACCACCATAAGTGCAAGAAGGATTATCATCATATATTTGGTTATACGCTCAACTCCGTTTTGCAAGCCAAATGAAAGAACAACGAAAGCAAGAATAACAACAATAGCCATAAATCCAACGGTAATACCTGAATCAGAGAGCATATTACCAAACAGATTCGATGAAACATCATGAGAAATCCCTGTCATATTTCCCATAAGGAATTGCACAAAATAATAGAGTATCCATCCAGCAACAGACGTATAAAACATCATAAGCAAGGCATTGGCAACTAATGTTCCGTAACCGTGAACATGCCATTTCTGACCTGGTTTTTCCAGCTCCTGATATAACTTAACGGGGCTTTTTTGGCTTGCACGCCCCAATGAAAATTCCATAACCATTACAGGCAGTCCAAGAATAAGCAAAAATATCAGATAGATAAGTACAAATGCGCCCCCGCCATACTGTCCCGCCATCCACGGAAACTTCCATACGTTTCCAACACCGATGGCACAGCCTGCGCTAAGCAAAATAAAGCCAAGACGGCTTCCCAAGCGTTCTCTTTTCATAAATTGTCCTCATTCTTAAAATTTCTTTTCGTATTATAACAAAATTATACAGTTATGTCAATCTCTCTTTGGAGTTAGTGTAAAATAATTCTGGGAGAAATAAAAAAACAAACGAGGATGCCACCAAACGTGATATAATTTAATAGTCACAAAAAACCATAAGAAGAAAGGTGAATCCTCGTGGAAAGAATT
>JAZOCZ010000080.1:0-3815 GCA_045596755.1 Eubacteriales bacterium
ACTTTTTATAAAAAAACAAGAAAAAAACAAGAAATCCTTATTGAAATTTTAATTCAGTTATGATATGATTATATAAAATATTTATTTGCACATACAAAACAAACATATTATTGAGGTTATATTATGGCATACGTAGCAAAAGATGAATCATCACTGGGCATAAATTATTTCGAATACAACGTAGAAAAGAAGCCCGACGGAAAAACGAGATTACAGCGAATCGGGATAGTTATTATTGATATTGTTCTCGCAATAGGTATTTTGGCTATCTCGCCTGCAGGACTTGTACCTATTATGTTTTGCGGATTCGGTCTGCTTTTTGCAATTCTTACTTTTTTCCTTTACAAAAGAACACAAGTTGAATATGAATACGAAATAAATTCAGGTGAGCTTACAATGGCAAAGATATACGGAGGAAGATCCCGTAAAAACCTTTTCTCGCAAAAAATTTCCGCCTTTGAAATTATCGCTCCCTACACGGAAGATAAACTCAAAGAAGCAACAAGGGGAACGGAAGCAAAGATTTACAACTGCACATCATCACCTGATGCTTTAGATATGTATTTCGGAATTTTCAAGGATGAAAGCGGAAACAAATGCGCTGTTATTCTACAGGCTCCTAAAAAAGCAGTATCAATATTCCGTTTCTACAATTCATCCGCTACACAAATCAAATAACTATGGAAAAAATATACTCTGCCAAAACGTTGAAAGAAGCGGAAAGCTCTTTGTGCGGAATTACGCTTATGGAAAGAGCTGCTCTATGTATAATAGATGAACTTAAACCTTATTTAAACGGAAATAAGCTGACGGTCATCTGCGGGTCGGGTAATAACGGAGGCGACGGTTGGGCTGTCGCCTCTATTCTTAATGATTATCCCCTTTGTGTTATATATACAGATGAGCCAAAAACGGATGAAAGTATATATTACAGGAAAAAATACAAAGGTTTGTCATTTCCTGCATCCTCAAATGAAGCATTTTCTGAAATATCAAATTCCAAACTCATTCTTGACTGTATTTTCGGAATTGGTATAAACCGTCCTGCCGAAGGAATATACAAAAAACTTTTTGACTTGGTGAACGAAAGCGATGCTTTTGTCGTATCTGCGGACGTTCCGAGCGGTATCCCATCGGATTGTTCAAAGGTTTTTCCACACATAAACGCAGACCTTACCGTTTGTATAACTTCAAGAAAGTTGTCAGGAGTCGTAACGCCAACGTCGGAATATTTCGGAAAAACAGTTGTTTGCGATATCGGGGTAGATATGAATAACTTTTCGCCCATTGCAGAAATCAGCGACGTGGAAATCCTGAAATACCTTCCAAAGCGAAAAAGCGATTCCCATAAAGGTACTTTCGGGACACTCAAAACCCTTTGCGGAAGTTTTGATATGCCTGGGGCGGGTATTCTCGCCATTACGTCAGCTTTAAGGTCAGGAGTTGGGCTTATTAAAGTTTTTGGCAAAGAAAACCTTTTAGGAATATACAAAAACAGACTTACAGAACCTGTTTTCAAGGAGTTCTCCGCTGACGGATTCGTAGAAGAAAAAGCATCAGCCGTCCTTATCGGTTGCGGAATATGTAAAGAATTCGAAAATGAACTTTCCGATATTTTTTCAAATCTTACCTGTCCTATAATTGCAGATGCGGACGGAATAAATTTTTTATCTCGGAATATAGATATTTTTGAGCGTATCTCCTCACCTCTCATTCTCACACCGCACCCTGCTGAAATGGCAAGACTTTGTGGGATTTCTGTGAAAGATGTTCAGGAAAACAGATTTCACATATGCAAAGAAACGTCAGAAAAACTGAACTGCACCGTTGTTCTCAAAGGTAGCAAAACAATAGTCTGCACACCTGGATTTACCCCTATTATTAACAGTACAGGAAATTCGGGACTTGCAAAAGGCGGAAGCGGTGACGTGCTTGCGGGGATTATTGCATCATTCGTTTCCCAAGGAGTACACCCCCATTATGCTGCCGCACTTGGCGTTTATCTTCATGGCAAAGCCGCAGATTCTCTTAAAGAACGTTTAAGCGAGTTTTCGTTTTTGCCTTCGGATATACCTTTTGAGGTTGGAAAAATAATTGCCGATACGCTACAAAATATTTAAGGAGAAAATTTCTTGAAATTTATTAAGCGTACGTTTTTAATACTTCTTTCGGTTTTGCTTCTCGTTTCATGCGGAAAACAAAAGGAAGAAAACAAAAAAGAAATTCTTAAAGAATATTTTGAGTCCGATATTTCCGTCACGTCGGAAGACGGGAATTTTTCCTTTGAATTGAAAAACGAAAAAATAACCATAACGCATCCTAAAATGTTGAAAGGTACAGAAATTTTCTATACAGGAAAAGGGTTAACGGCAAATATTTACGGGCAACAAATAGACCTTCCAAAAAGTTTTTCTGAAATTGCGGTTTCTATTCTTAACGTATCTTCAAGGCTTAAATCGGGAGATTTGACAGACTTGGAAATTAAGGACGGAATTATATTCTTTGGAGATTGCAATTTTGAAATCTCTGAAAATGAAATAAAAGTTTTTGCAGGAAACAAAAATTATATAATAAGAAAAAGGAATGACAAAGAAAATGGAAAGAATAAAGGCGGAGATATCTCTTAAAGCCATAAGCGACAACCTTTTCGAGACAACAAAAAATATTCCAGAAAACGTAAAACGCATTGCCGTTGTTAAAGCGGATGCATATGGTCACGGTGCAGTTGAAGTTTCAAAGCACTTACAAAAAGTCGCAGGAATTTCCAACTTTGCAGTTGCAACAATGGAAGAAGCTTTGGAATTAAGACAAGGCGGTATAGGCGGTAATATTCTCATATTGGGTTATATAGATCCTAAAAGAGCAAAGGAAGCGGAAGAAAACGAAATTACGTTAAGCGTTGGAACTGTTGAATACACCAAGGCAATTTACGAAAATGCATGCCCCGATTCACATTTACAAGTTGATACGGGCATGAGCAGAATGGGCGTTTACTGTCACAAAAAAGAGGACGTCCCCTTCGCATTAAAAGAGGTTAAAAAAATAAAAGAGATAGCAAAGGATAAATTAAAGGGAATATACACCCATTTCGTACAGAGTGATATTCCCGAGTCCAATTTAACAAGTATTCAATACGAAAGCCTTATTTCTTTAATTTCAGCATGCAAGGAAGAAGGAATAACCTTCGAAATGAAGCATTGCTGTAACAGCCTTGGAGCAGTTAATTTTGGAGATTTTGCCTTGGATGCAGTGAGGATTGGAATTTGTCTTTACGGATACGAATCAAAAAACCTCACCCCTGCTATGACCTTCAAAACAAGTGTAATAAAAATTTTCGAAGGCAAAAAGGGCGACACAGTAAGCTACTGCGGAACTTATACACTTGAAGAAAACAAAAGAATTGCCGTTTGCTCCGCAGGATATGCAGACGGTGTTTCCCGACATTTATCAAACAAAGGGTATTATCTTATAAGCGGACATAAAGCAAATATTCTTGGCAGAGTATGTATGGATCTTTCCATGGTTGACGTTACTGACATTCCCTGCAACGTTGGGGATGAAGCAATAATTTTTGGTAAAGAACTTGGTGCTGACGAAGTTGCAGGAATTTGTGATACTATTTCCTATGAAACTTTGTGTAACGTTGGAAAAAGAGTTCCGAGAGAATACATAATATAAATCAAAATTCAAACAAGTGGATACACTTTACCAAAAGGTATTGCGTATCCACTTGTTTGATTCACAAAGGTATTTCCATTTATTTTATATTGACACACGAATTTGACAAAGATAAAATATCAGAAGAAAGTATTCAT
>JAZOCZ010000081.1:0-13271 GCA_045596755.1 Eubacteriales bacterium
GGCAATAACCTCACCTACACCCTCATCATTGGGATTTTCAATTTTTATCTCTACTCCATGTATGGGAAGACCAACAGCAGCAGGATTAACAAAGAAATCGTTATTTCCCGCAAGCAGAGGTGAGCATTCCGTAAGCCCGTATCCTTGGTAGGTTGCAATTCCCAAGGCTTGAAAAGCCTCTATCGTTTCAGGCTTTATGGGAGCAGCTCCGACTATGAGAAGTCTGAGTCTTCCTCCAAGGCTCTTTTTCACTTTCTTTTTTACTATAAAACGAATTGGGAACGGCAAATGCGCGATAATTTCAGAAACGGAAGCTCCTTCGGGAAGTAAAAGCTTTTTCGGCAGGGATTCTCTTATGGAAGTTTCAATTCTACGCAGAATAAATTCAAGAAGCAACGGTACAACAATAAGTACGCTCGGTCTGTATTCTGAAATATTTTTCGCAACGTAACGAAGTCCGTCTGAATAGGATATACAAGCCCCACCTGATAAAAGAAGCATATGACCTAAAGTTGTTTCATAGGTATGATGCAACGGTAACACAGAAAGGGAATGTAAATCATCAATTTTAACCATTTTTGCAGTTTGGTTAATATTGGCGCAGATATTTTTCTGAGAAAGGCAGACACCTTTTGAATTGCCAGTAGTTCCCGACGTAAAAATAAGAATGCTCATTTTTTCTGCATCTATTTCCATGCTGTCTATTTCACGAAAGCCGTGGGTATAAAGCTTTTCGCCCTTTTTTATCAATTCGGGAAGAACGTCAAAGCCTTGTTTATTTTCACAAAACGCAATTTTTCGAGCATCGGTTTCAAGTCCCTTTAAAATGCTCGAATCTCCAACGACCAAAGAACACTCTGCCTCATTCATAAAATTGAGAATATCCTCGGAAGACAATTCCTTATCTATGGGAACGGAAACACCAACCGTTGATGCGGCTAAATAAGCGAGAATCCATCCGTAACTGTTTGCGCCGACAACAGCAATTCTCTTATTCTTCAAGCCACAAGACAAAAAATACGTTGTTAAATATTTATATTCAAGGCAAAATTCAAAATAGGAAACGTTTCTGTCACGGAGAACAAAGGCATTCTTGTTTCCAAAGCGTTTTGCACTGCTGTAAACAAGATGTCTGAAGTCGTGAACCTGCGGAACTCTATGCCCCATCTGTAAAAACTGTTCGTATATAGTCATAATCTTTCCTTTCCAAAGCAGAGTTTTTCAGCACTCTGTGTGCTGAATATAATTATATGCTTTTTTAGCTGAAAAATCAACATTTTTACATATTTTCATTTTTAAACTTTTTTAAGGTAAAATGTTAGCACATTGTGTGCTGACGCAAATAATAACTTATATCAATGTTTTTCCACGGCACAGGGGACGGTTCTAAATCCTGCTGTGCAGGACAGAGAAGCAGGTCTTCGACCCCGTCCCCGTGTCCCGCCTCCTGCCTGATGCCAAAGGGCTGTTGAACCAAATTTGTTAGCGCAACAGCCCTTTCAGCTTTAATTATTCTTTTTCAAATCGTTGTTTCTTATTTCTACACGTCTTACCTTACCGCTTATAGTTTTGGGAAGCTCGGAAACGAACTCAACAATTCTTGGGTATTTATAAGGCGCTGTATGGGTTTTTACGTATTCCTGAATTTCTTTTTTCAAGGCGTCTGTGCCTTCCGTTTCCTTAGTGAGAACAATCGTTGCCTTTACTATCTGACCGCGAACTTCGTCTGGAACGGCAGTTATAGCACATTCAAGAACGTAAGGAAGCTCCATGATAACGCTTTCGATTTCGAAAGGTCCTATACGGTAGCCAGAGGATTTGATTACGTCGTCAATACGTCCAACGTACCAGAGATAACCATCTTCGTCCATAGTGGCCTGGTCGCCTGTATGATAGAAGCCATCGTGCCAAACGTCTTTTGTCTTTTCTTCATCAAGATAATATCCAATGAAAAGACCGCAAGGAGCACCGTCCTTTGTACGAATACAGATTTCGCCCGTATCGCCCGTTTTACATTCGTTTCCATCGGGATCAAGAACAACAACGTCGTAAAGAGGACTTGGTTTACCCATTGAACCGATTTTAGGCGTTGAGCCTACAAAGTTTGCAATGGAAAGCGTTGTTTCGGTCTGTCCGAAGCCTTCCATAATTTTAAGTCCCGTTGCCTTATAGAACTGATTATATACCTCGGGGTTAAGAGCTTCACCTGCTGTAGTCGCATACTTTATAGAAGAAAGGTCGTATTTTGACAAATCATCTTTAATAAAGAATCTATACATTGTAGGAGGGGCACAGAACGTAGTTATACCGTATTTCTTGAAAAGCGGAAGAATGTCATCGGGATGGAATCTGTCGAAGTCATAGGTGAAAACACCCGCTTCGCAGAGCCATTGACCGTAGAGTTTGCCCCAAAGAGCCTTACCCCAACCCGTATCGGAAATTGTGAAATGGAGTCCGTTGGGGTCAACGTTATGCCAATGCTTCGCAGTTGGATAATGACCCAATGCGTATTTATAAGAATGGGTTGCAATACGAGGATAGCCTGTTGTTCCCGATGTAAAGAGCATGAGCATAGGGTCGTTACCGCAAGGAGAATTTTCATTTCTGTAGAAATGCGTGCTGAAACGTTCCATTTCTACGTTGAAATCATGCCAGCCGTCCTTCTTACCGCCAACAAGGATTTTAAGCATTTCGGGAAATTCTGCCGCCGCCTTTTCTGCTTCAACGGAAACGTCTCCGTCAGCAGTACAAACAATAGCTTTAACTCCTGCAGCCTTATATCTGTATACGAAATCATGCTCAACAAGCTGGTTTGTTGCAGGAATCGCTATAGCTCCAATCTTATGGAGAGCGAGCATACAGAACCAGAACTGATAATGACGTTTAAGAACGAGCATAACCGTATCGCCGCGTTTAATTCCAAGGGATTCAAAGTAGTTTGCCGTTTTTGCAGAATACTTTTTCATATCGCTGAATGTAAATCTGCGGTCAGTTTTGTCGTTGGCAACCCACATCATAGCAAGCTTATCGGGATTCTTTTTTGCAATTTCATCAACGCAATCAAAAGCAAAGTTGAATTTATCCTCGTTTTTGAAGGTAATACCATTGAAAACACCGTTTTCATCATAAGAAGATTCCACAAACGCATCAGCAACAGTACCTTCTCCCTCATCGTGCACTTTTGATGTTTTTGAAGCGATAAAAGGTGCTTCGGGGTACTCCTCGCTTACGTTACCTTCCTGTGGGTTGAGAACAACAGCGTGAAATTCACAGCCGCCCTCACTTGCAGCTATCATACCGTGTGGAATGATACTGTTATAGAAAATCGAATCGCCCTCGTTGAGAATATCAACGTGAGAACCTATCTGAACCTTGAGAGAGCCTTTCACGATAACGTCAAATTCCTGACCGTTATGAGAATTGAGCTTCATGGGAGCGTTCTGTTCTTCAGGAATATAAGGGAACTTAACCAAAAAAGGTTCTGCAAGCTTATCCTTGAATTTAGGTGCAAGGTTATTATAAACAACACCCTGCTTCTTAACGATTTTAAGTCCCTCTCCCTTTCTCGTAATCGCAAAGGAAGAAAGCGTTGTACTTGTTCCTTCAAGAAGGTCTACAACCTCAACTCCGCAAGCCTTTGCGCATTTATAAATAAAGGTAAAACTGAAATCCGTTTCCCCTTCTTCAAGGATTTTATAATCCTCCACAGATACGCCCGTAAGTTTGGCAAGTTCTTCGGGGGTATATCCTTTTGCTTCACGCAGACCTTTGATTCTGCCTGCTACTTCTTTCAAACTGTAATCCATTTTTGACTCCTTTCATTTCTGCCATTTAATCATAAAGATATTTTGCAGCTTTGAATAAGACAAAAAAACTCGCCTCAAATTTCTTTGAGACGAGTTATTCAACCCGCGGTACCACTCAAATTGCGAAAAAATCGCCACTTTACGAACTCAAACAAGTTCTTTGCCTTAACGCAGCATTACGGAAGGAGTCTACTTGCCAAAAGCTTTCGGTCCTTCAACTCAGAAGTGATGGGTCTTTGGAAAATCTCATCATTGGCTCGCACCTACCGCCAACTCTCTGTGGATTCAAAATTCCGACCGTCTTCGTCACAGTTGTTTTGTGATATTCAAATCTTGATGGTATTATACTACCTGAATTTCCGTTTGTCAAGAGGTTTTTTGAATTTTTTTGTTAATTTCAAAAATCCCTATAAAATATTACAGTAATTCTTTCATTTTTCTCGCAAGATACAACGGCATATTGGTAATATATCCATCTTTGCGATATCCTCGCCTTGAAAAGCGCACCGCATATTCCGCCTGATGTTCGGATACGTATTTTTTAAACGTAGGCGCGGATTTATCCTCACCGCCTTTTGCTTCAACAGGAATAATTGTAGTACCGTGTTGAATAACGAAATCTATCTCTCCACCTCGGTCAGAGTAATAATGAGGTGCAACTTCGTACTGCCCGCAAAGCTGTTGGAGGATAAAATTCTCTGTGAGCGGACCTTTGAATTGATAATCCGTTTTTAGAAGTATGGCTTTATTATCAATTCCCGCCATGTGTTTCAGAAGTCCTGTATCAAAAACGAACAATTTGAACTGCTCCATTTTTTCAAACGCAGACAATGGATGCTCTAATTTGGAAACGTTGTAAACACGGTTTAACATTCCCGCTGAAACAAGCCACTCAATTGCCTCTTCAAAGTCCCTTGCTCTGCCGCCTTCTTTGACTGCACCGTATACAAATTTTTCATTGGATTTTGCAAGCTGAGTTACTATACTGCGGAAAACCATTAAAATTCTTCCGCTGTTTACCTTGCCATTATGTTTTGAAAAATCATTTTCGTATATCTGAACAAGTTCCTTTTGAATCTGTGTAATTCTTGTTGGGTCTTTATACTTGATCCACGAAGAAACGCATTCAGGCATACCGCCGATAATAAGATAATAATTATAAACATCGAGCAGTCGATTGTGGAAAAAAGCTTCAATTTGTTGTTCTTTTGTGATGCTTTGATAGTAAACGTATAATTTCGGGTCAATAGCAGAAAGAAATTCATCAAACGTCAAAGGGGAAATATCCAAAAGATTAACCATTCCAACAGGATAGGATTTAGGCTGTGCAAGTAACGTGCCAAGCAAACTTCCTGCACAAATCACGTGATATTCGCTTGCCTTTTCCTTGAAATATTTCAAAGAATTGAGAGCAGATGAACATTCCTGAATTTCGTCAAAAATAATAAGCGTTTTTTCGGGAGAAATATTTTCACCTGAAATTATAGAAAGAAGTTCAATAATACGATATGGATTTTTGTTTGCTTCAAAAATCGATTTGAGTTCGTCTTCTTCATCAAAGTTGAAATATACATAGTTTTCATAATAGTTTTTCCCAAACTCTTTCATAATCCACGTTTTTCCAACCTGACGTGCGCCTCTTAAAATCAAAGGCTTACGTTCTTCATCGTTTTTCCATTTTATAAGGTTTTCAATTGCATTTCTTTTCATTCTCCACCGCCTTACAAGCTTGTTTAAAACATAATAACACATTTTTACAGGTTTTTCAAGATGATTTTTACACATTTTTACAAGTTTTTTTATAGATTTTTGCACATTTTTGCAAACGCACATTTTTATATTGACTTTTACGCAAAACGTGGTATAATAATTTTGCCAAACGAACTAAATATATACAGATTTTGGGGATATACTGCGCCAAAGGTATAATCGCGCCTTTTTTTGACAAAACTTATACAAATCGAATTTGATAAAATGCAAGTTCCGTACTGTATGAGTTTTGCTATTTCCGAAAGGTGTAGTTATATCCATCTGTATATAGTTTGTTTGGCGACAACTGGAATTTGCGTTTTTGACGCTGACTTCGGTTGGCGTCTTTTTTTTGAATTTTTTTTGCCAAGGAGACTTATATGGTCATTACGTTTTGCGGACATTCTCATTATAAAGGTAATGCGGAAGACATGAGAAAAATCCTTGATTTTTTAGAAGAAAAAGTCGGTGACAGTAAAGCGGAGATGTATTTGGGAGAGTATGGCGGTTTTGACGAATTTGCATACGAATGTTGCAAAAAATATAAGGAAAATCATCCTGCTGTTTCCCTCGTTTTTGTAACCCCTTATATAACGCCCGAATACCAAAAAAATCACCTTTCATACCAAAAGGACAGATTTGACTCAATTCTCTATCCCGAAATTGAAGACAAGCCTTTAAGGTTTGCTATCAGTTTCAGAAATAAATATATGGTGGAGCAGGCAGACTACGTTATAGCCTGCATCGACCACAAAACAGGCGGAGCATATCAAGCTTACGTTCACGCCAAAAGAAGAAAAAAACACATTTTTAGTATAGGAAAAATTTTATAATGAAAATCTTACTAATTTATTGACAAAAACGTTGGATATAAAAAAAGACTAAGATACATATCTTGTGACTTTTTCCATTGAGATCAAAGCGGGCAGTATTGAACGTTAATCGTTTAATACTGCCCTATCTCTTTATTATTTGAAAGCTTGCGGGGACAAAAGCTGATGTGAAGACTTATAAAAAATCAATATATGATATTTTTATCTTCCAAAGGAACCTGTCACTGGGTCTCTGAATATTTCAAGGGGAGGCTGAACGAAGGTGAAGATTAAAAACGCCAAGGCGATAATACAGATAAATGAAAACGCCATAGTTTGAGAAAAAAGGCAAGGTTTTCCTTTTTGGAAAAGGCGTTGTTCATAAAAGTATGCGGAGAATGCCGAAACGTAGAAAATCACAATATTCACCCAAGCGGGAGACGTTCCAATTATACCGTTATATGAGTAAAACAGAAAGGGTATCATAAAAAGTCCAAGAAATATTCCTTTCAGCTTTACACACCAATAATTTTCAGGCGGGTCACACAAAAGATGCTTTTCCACCAAGGCAAAAAAGAACATAGGGACGAAAAGGATTTTCATATGTTCCCACGTTGATTCGTTAATTCCAGAGAAAACAGCGGCAACAACGTTTTCTCCGCTCCAATCATAAACAAAATGGAGCAACGTCCCAAGTATACAGGTGAATAAAAAACCAGATAATTGCCAGAGAAACAACTTTTTTTTCATTGCATATACCTCTTTTATCATTTAAAAAAAGTATATGCAGATTTTTTTTATTTATTACAAGGCGACACGTCTATTATAACGTATTCAGCAGGAGCAGAGGTTTTGACGGGATAAGCCCAACCTGCAACGCCTGACGTAACAATAGCATTTGTATCTTCATCAATTTTTACTAAACCATAATTCGCATCGTTTATTTTAAAAGCCTTATCTATCAGATTTACAGGCCAGATTTGTCCGCCATGTGTATGTCCTGAAATAAGTAAATCTGTTCCTGATTCCCCATTTTCTTTATATTCCGTCGGGCGATGGTCAAGAGTGAGAACAAAGCCATTTTCGTCCGTATTTTCAATTAAACTCTTTATACTTTTTCTTGAATGTCCGTCAAAACCAACGTCGTCTCTGCCCACTATGAAGAAATCGTTATTTATGGAATAAACCTCATCCTTCAGAATTTTAATTCCGTTTGAATTTATGGCTTGAACCAATTCGTCCTCCGTATAATCGGAAGAAACCATGGAAAAGGGTCTGTCATGATTTCCGTAAACGTAAAAGATTCCATATTTGCTTTTTATCTTTCCGAGAATTTCAAAAACAGTTTTCATCTCAGAAGCCGAAGTATCGTCATCAACGATATCGCCGCAAAGAATAACCACGTCAGGATTATCTCCGCTTACTCTTTCGCAAACTTCAAAAAGCTCCTTTTCATCAAGGGAAACCCCGAAATGAACGTCTGCCAGAAGGGCAATTCTGTATCCCTCATCTCTTATATTCTTATCCGTTTTAATTTCATATTCCGTTTTTACAACGTTATGCATATTTACGTAGCCCGCAGTAAGTATTCCTACTGTGAGAACAACCGCCAAAGCTCCGCTTCCATAAATTTTCTTCCATGCATTGAAGCCTTTTTCGTATTTTTCTCCGAATGCTTTCTTTATCAAAAAATTACACAGCATGAAAAATGCTGAAATAAACACAAGATGAAGAATAAAAACCACGTAAATTCCCGAAACAGAATAACAAAAACCAGCAAGCAAGGAAGCCATGACAGAAATTATAATTTTTGTTTTTTTCGAAAACGCTTTTTTTGAAAAGGTTTTATAAATTCTCTTTATAAAAAAATACAGATAAAAGCCGATACATACAAATAAAGGCGTCAGCATAAGTCCGAACATTTAAAATCTCCTTGTTATACATAAAGGTTACAAAATTATATTTTAGGTATTGTAGTAAAAATCTTTTCAATGAAACATCGGAATCCGAAAAAACACGGATTCCGACTTTTATATCATATTCTCAAAGTAGAATTCAAAAACGCTTTCAGACGTTCCGTCTTCGGATTTTCGAAAATTTCCTTGGGAGTTCCTTCTTCTACTATTGTTCCTTCATTCATAAATATAACTCTGTCTGCAACCTCTTTTGCAAAGCCCATTTCGTGAGTTACAACAATCATTGTAACGTGACTTTTGGCAAGGTCACGCATTACGGAAAGGACCTCACCCGTTATTTCAGGGTCGAGAGCGGAAGTTGGTTCGTCAAAAAGCATTATCTCAGGCTCCATTGCAAGTCCCCTCGCTATTGCAACACGCTGTTTCTGACCGCCTGAAAGCTGACCAGGGTATGATTTTTCCTTATCGGAAAGACCCACTGCGGAAAGAAGCTCGCGAGCTTTTTCTTTAGCAACTGTTTTAGGAACTTTTCCAACATGGACAGGCGCGTAACAAATATTCTTAAGGCAAGTCATATGTGGAAAAAGGTTGAAATGCTGAAATATCATACCTGTTTTCTGACATATTTTTTTGCATTGTCTTTCGGGAACATAAACAACTTTACCGTTTTCGTTAGTGGAGCAAAGCACCTCACCGCCAATAACGATTTCGCCCTTTTGAATCCGTTCAAGACGATTTATGCAACGAAGCAACGTACTTTTGCCCGAACCCGACGGTCCTATAATAGCAACCGTTTCCCCTTTATATACTTCAAGGTTAACTCCGTTTACTGCCTGAAAATCATTATAAGATTTATGTATATCTTTCATTCTGAGAATAGGGGTATTTGTTTTAGTTACATTATCCACGTCTGCGCCCTCCCTGTTCTTCAGATTTTGAAAACCTTTTTTCAAGATGCTTGAAAAGCAAAGTAAGCAAGAAAGTCAGAAGCAAATAAATTCCCGCTGCAACAGCGTACGCCAAAAGCTTCTGATCACGGTTAACTGCGCCCTTAGCGGCTTTCATAAGCTCACCTACACCGATAACGTACACCAGTGACGTATCTTTTACCAAGGTAATCGTTTCATTGGCAACGGATGGAAGAACTCGTTTTACCGTTTGAGGAATAATAATACCGAACATTGTTCTGATTTTTGATATTCCCAAGGATTGAGCCGCTTCATGCTGTCCTTTATCAATGCTTTCAATACCGCCTCTGTATATTTCAGCAAAGTACGCCGCGTAGTTAAGAACAAAAGTTATTATTGCCGTGGGCAACGCATCAAGTATATACTTAAAAACAAATTCTTTTGTTTCAGGCGTAAGCTGATTAAGCGTATCGCGGAAAATTCTCGGAAGAAAGAAATAGAAAAAGAAAAGCTGAAGCATCAGAGGCGTTCCTCTGAATATAAGTATATACGTTTTACAGATCCACCTTATAGGCGGTATTTTACTTATGCTTCCCAACGCCAAAGGCAATCCAAGGGGAATTGCAAAAATTATCGTCAAGAAAAAGACCTTCAGAGATACTTTAAGGCCATCATGAAGGGCAGGCAGTATTTTTAAAAAATATTCCCAAGTTTCAGCCATAACATCCTCCCGCTTTTAATAAAATTGTTTGCACAAAAGAACGTTAAAAAAATTTTTTTAAAGCTCTTTTCTGCATACAATTATGCGATTGGCGGAGCGGGAATTTCCCCCGCTCCGTCAACACTATATTGCTATATTAAAAGCTATTATTTATCGTAACCTTCGTTGATAACGATGTTTTTGCCGAACCATTTGTTGCTGATTTCAGCAGCTTTGCCGTTTTCAATCAAGGTTGCAAGAGCTTCATTGATCTTTGCAGAAACGTCTGTATCTTCTTTTCTGCATCCGATTGCATAGAAGTCATCACCGAAGTTGTATTCGCAAAGGATGAGCTTTGTTTCTCTCTTGGAGTTTTTGTATTCACCAAGAACTTCGTCAACTACGATACAGTCAATTCTGCCTGCTTCCATATCAAGGATAGCTTCATCGTATGTAGGATACGTTGTAACGTTATCTTTGAAGGAAGCATATGCTTCGTTTTCCTCCATCTTTTCAAGAGCTGCGGAATCTGTCTGTGTACCAACTTTATAGTTAGCAAGGTCAGCAGCAGAAGCAACTTTAACTTCACCGTTAAGAGTCATAACAACGATTCTGTTGTTAAGGTATTTGTTTGTGAGAGCCATGCTTTCCTGTCTTACAGGAGTTGCGGACATACCGTTCCAGATACAGTCGATTTTTTTCTCAGAAAGCTCCATTTCTTTTGCGTTCCAATCGATAGGTTTGAATTCAACAGCAACACCGAGAACTTCGCCAACTGCGTTTGCAAGATCGATATCAAAGCCAACGAGTTTGTTTGCTTCATCTCTGAAGCCCATAGGGGCAAATGTATCATCAAGACCAACAACTATTTTGCCGTTGTTTTCGATGTAGGTCCATCCTGCATCTGCGATATCTGCTTTGGATTCCGTGGAAACGTCAGAAGATGTGGTATCTGCTTTGGATTCTGCAGAAGCATCGGTAGACGTAGAGTCTGCTTTGGATTCTGTGGATGCTGTGCTTGATTCGTCATCTCCGCCGCAAGCGGTAAATGCAACAAGACACATCATAAGTGCGAGAAGTAATGCCAATGTCTTTTTCATTTCTTTCTTTCCTTTCGATTTTTGATTTAATAATTTAGTTTGCTAAAGTGCTTAACTATAGTAGCATATATTTACTCATTTGTCAAGTCTTAAAAGTAAATTTATTATCAAATATAAAAAACAAGCGCAAGTCTTTTCACGACATTACACTTGTTTTTTATATTTCAAAGCTTTGTCCGCAATTTATATACTGTATACGGTCTTTCAGAATTTGCTTCAACGCACCGTACTGCTCTATTCCTGTGCAATGGCAAGTATAATATTCAGTATTGTACCGAGAAAGCTTTTCTGCTATATAGTTCAGTTTTTTGGAATCGTATCCAAGGGAAGAAAGATGTAAACCGCCAACAAAAACGTCAGGTTTAAAATACTCAATTATATTAAGTATTCCTCTATGGGAACACCCGCTTATAAGAATTTTCTTTCCCTTTTCGTTTATCAGAAGATACTGTTCGTGAAGAAAATCGTCTGTTATCATTCCAAAGTCGATTTCTTTTTCAAGACCCTTCGAAAAATTTTCTTCCTTCATTTCAAAAGCGTTTCCCTGAACAAGAAAAACGTTTTTGAAAATCTCCGTTTCTTTATTCAGAAGGACAATCCTTTTTTCAAGACTCAACTTTTTATCAAGTCCGATATACCCATTCTTTGAGAAAAAATTTCCGAAAGCGTTTTCACTTACGTACAACGGAGCTTTTTTGTTTTTCTCAAGAAATATAAATGCTCCTCCCCCATGATCATAATGTCCATGGGAAAGAATTGCAAAATCCACGTTTTCAATATCAACGTCAAGCTTTTCTGCGTTTTTCAGAAAAACATCACTTTGTCCCATATCAAAAAGAATTTGTTGATTTTCCGTTTCTACATAAAGAGAAAGACCGTGTTCTGCCAAAATCCCTTTACTTTTCGCATAATTTTCAGTTAAAACAGTTATTTTCAAAACAAAACACCTCTCAGGAAGGGCAATAACCGAAAACGCTATGAATTATCTCCAACATATCCGTATTTCTGACGTCTACGTTAGGCGCACCAAGAATTACAATATAAAGCTTTTTCCCGTTTTTCTCTGCGGTTATAGCAAGACATTTGCCTGCTTCATCCGTTGAGCCTGTTTTAAGACCCGTTACCAAGGGACAATAATACTGACCGTGCTCCTTCATAAGAGGATTGGAATTGAGCCATCCCATAGAATCCCCTTCCACGGATTTACAATAATACTTATACGTTCCGCAAGCGGTGACAATTTCTTCAAAGGACGTTGCATAGAGGCTTATCAACATCATATCGTACGCGGTTGTATAATGGTCATCGTGATGATATCCGTCGGGACCTGAAAAGTTAGTATTATATGCGCCGATTTCCGCAAGCTTTTCATGACAAAGCTCCATAAATTTTGCAACGGCTTCTTCGTTTGTCATCCCATCGCCATAAAGATATCGGGACGTTCCCACGGCTATTGTATGGGCGGCATCATTACCCGAAGGCAAAAGCAAGGCGTAAAGCAGATCCTTTAACGTAAAGCTCTGTCCTTCAGTTATATAAGCCATACTTGAATTATACCCTACCATATTTATTTCAGATCCAACCTTG
The DNA here is from genome assembly GCA_045596755.1 of Eubacteriales bacterium. Lineage (GTDB taxonomy): Bacteria > Bacillota > Clostridia > Oscillospirales > CAG-382 > SIG653. Next base: position 12,579 of record JAZOCZ010000081.1, read on the forward strand.
AAAACGGTTTCAATGGGAACGTATTCAAGAGCGACTGCGGCAGTAAGAAGTTTCGTTACACTGGCAGGGTAACAACTGTCATATGCGTTCTTTTCGTAAAGAATCACGTTATCCGTTGCATTATAGACGAAACAATGGGGGGAATTTACATAAACTCCCTCAAGAGATCCTTTCGTAGCTCCTGCCATATAACTGTCTTCAACAGTTGATTCCTCCGAATATTCTTCGCCGGACTCCTCTATGGATGGTTCTTCCGAAATAATTTCCTCCGAATAAAGTTTTGATTCACTTGATTCCTCGTCTCCCATGGCATCAACTACTTCGTTGAAAAGATATTCATTATCTGTCGTAATATCGTAGACGCAAGCAACAACAAATAAAACCAAAGTTGTAAACACAACGCCAACGAACAATATCTTTTTTGCCGTCTCTGTTTTAAAATTCATTTTATATATCCCCTGAACCTTCTTATATAACGCATCACTTTTGAAAAATTATACAATATTGTTTTCCTGCTGTCAAGGTCAAATCCGTTAAATTACATTTATTTACAAACGTTATCAAAATATTTTATCCCGATTCGTCGAAAAAAATCGGGCACAGAAAATCTGTACCCGATAATACACAAATTTAAACTACTCTATTATGCAAGTTCTGCAAAATATTTGATAGTTCTAACCATCTGGCTTGTGT
>JAZOCZ010000082.1:0-9049 GCA_045596755.1 Eubacteriales bacterium
CCTATAATAAGCAATATAACAAATGCAATATCAAATATCCTTTTAGTTTCTTTTATACGTCCTTTTCCCCGACTTTTTGAAACCATTATGGAAAGTGCAACGGGTAATCCCGACGTTGAAATTACGTACAAATATGCGTATATTTCATATGCAGAGCTATAATATCCTGCTCCAACACTTCCAACAACACGGTTTAAAACAATTTTCGATATAAGTCCAACTGCTTTAACAAGAACGTTTGCAAAGGTTAAAACAAACACTCCTGAAAAAAACATACCAATGGCACTTTTGGGTAATGCTTTTTCCTTGTTTGTGTCCAAAATGCTTCCTCACATTATTTTTTGCCTAAAAATTCAGTATATAAGGAATCTTTAGGAATATATTCATAACTAATTTCATCAAGCTTTTCGACTTTTTTCAGTAAATTTAACCATAAGCTGTGAATAAAGATTTTTCTTGATACTCATGCTTGTTGCAGAATCTGACGTAGTCTGGCTTGAACTTATATTATAAGGGTTTGTCGTCCAATAGCCAGCATAATCATAAAAGCCATTATCATAGAGCTTGTAGCCGTTTTCATCCTGCTTTTCATCTTTGGACGCTTTTTTTAACTTAAGAACGATAACTTCACCGGTATAAGCATCGTTATAAAGAGCCATTCCATCTTTAACGAGAACAAGTCTCATGCTGCCGGTAATTTCATTACCCCTGATTCTTTCTTCAAGTGATGAAAAACCTGCATTCATATATGCGGGATCACGAAGCTCCCAAATTTCATCTGGTGTAAGTTCTTCGTCATCTGCCTTTGCAAGAACCGCAACAGAAGAAAACGTTGGAAGGAAAAGGAATAACGCAAGAAGCATCAAGAGAACTTTTTTCATTATATTTTTCATATTTCTTTTCCCCCCTTCTATATTCTATAAGAAAGTTCAACGTAAATATTATAACCAAGGAAGAATACCTTCTGAATCAATGTTGTGAAAAGTATTCCTATGAACATAATCAATGCCATACCAACAATTGTTCCCAAGGACGTGATAAGGTTCTTTCCAAGAGAGTAATCGTGAATAACCATCATTCCGAAGAAAATCAACGCACCAGACCATATAAGACCCAAACTGGAAACGAATCCGAGAATCGTAGATTCATCGAGAGTCAATACGTTGGAAAGTATGGTAGACAATACTATGCAGATAAATGCAGGCATCAATGCATAACACGTTGTTATATAAACATCTTTCAAACTTCCTTCACCGTCAAACAAGGTTGTAAGACACCAGTTGGAAATTACCCAAAGCAGAACAGGAAGTACAACTGAAAGGATTTGGGTTACGATACTTATACCTTCGAAATAAGGATTATAGAGGTAACCCTGACCTACAGCATGATAAACGTAGCCTACGATTGTAAGAATAAATATTAAAGTAGCACCTTTGACGGAGCCTCTCTTTTCATGTTTAAGATCCCAGAAGCCATCAAAAGGATGATACATTACGTGGTATACATAAAGAAATTCTTCCAAAAGCGTACGTTTTTCTTTCATTTTCTGTCCGCGAAGGTTGACTTTCTTTCTGAATTTGGAAAATGCACTGAAAATAATGCAAAATACAACTATAAATACAGGAACCATCCATACGTAATCTTCAATCAATTCTTTACGGTATTTAGCAAATGCTGCAGAATAATTCGTCGTATCATACGCATATTTATAAAGGTTCATTGCCTCGCCGTAGTTTGCTTCTTGATAATAAGTCTGTGCTATACCCATGTAAGCACTGTCAAAGTTATTATTGGAACGGAGTATTTCGATGTAGTAGTCAACTACTTTATCGTATTCTCTATCGATTTTGCTTTGAAGTGCTTCAACAATCAAATCACCGTATGCGGTACGTTTGAAAACGGTAATAGTTGAGGTTGTATAGTCAAGAAGAAGAATTTTTGAACCCTGATAAGCAATAGCTGTCAAACCATTCGTATTGATCTGACCAAGCTGTGTACCAACGTCACCAAAAACGTAAAGAAGGTTTCCTTGTTCGTCGTAGGTAAATACTTTGCTACGCTTTTTATCTATGATGCTCCACGTTCCAGATGGACCAAGGGCAACGTCAACGATCTGTGAAGGACCTGCTATGGAATTTTCAACGCTGGCTTTTTCGTTAACAGTTACTTCACCTGAAGGAGGATAGAAGCCGCCACGTACCAAAACGTCTGTTCCGCTCGGGTTCAATTTTTTTATCGGAGCGTAGTTAGATGATTTTGAACGATCTTTAATCGCTTGCTGCTGTTGTCCTTCATCAATTGAGTCTGTCGTAACGTAAATAAATCCGTCGCTGTCAATTGTAAGGTTATTATATTCAGTAGGAACATATTTATCAGTTTTGGCACGCTGTTCATCAGTCTGGAACATTCTCCACATATACTGGAACACACTGTACGTAACCTTCTGTGCACCAACGAATCCATTAAAGGAACTGTCTCTGTTCATAGAAACAACACCATAGTTCGTTGTGGAAGAAACTACGTATATACGACCTGCTTTGTCAACAGATACAGCAACAGGAGTATAAACGCTTCCATCAGGAATAACTTCGTTATCAGGTTCTGAAACTATGCACTTGAAGTTTCCTACCTTGTCAAAAATAACAATTCTGGATTTCCCGGTATCTGCAACGTAAATTTCAGTTTCTGTAACAAAAACGCCCTGTGGTTTGCTGAGAGAATCAGGAACCCCGTTTTCATTAACGAACGTACTGATGATCAATCTGAGATTATATTTTTCATCAAGACAAACTATACGGTTATTTGTAATATCAGCAAGATAAACATGTTCAAGTTCATCAACGAAAATGTCGCCGATATTACCGATATTTCCGAAAGATTCTTCGGTATATTTACCGTTATCAGCATTTGAATTCTTGATGGAATTCAAAATAGTTTCATTATTGATATAAGTAAGCGGTACGTAAGCATCAGGGCTTTCACTCATTTTACCGAATACGTCGTAAGTATACGTTGTATAAGGAACTAACGCTTCTGCAACAACACTACCAAGGGTAACGGTAAGAAGGAAAGTAAGGAGAAGTATTTTTAATATTTTTTTCTTCATATTATATATACCCTCCTTAATCTTTCATACCTGATGTGGACATTGTTTCAATAACGTTACTCTGTGAAACAACGAAAACGATAATAGGAACAGCCATCATAACAACTGCGGAAGCTGAACCTGCACCTGCACGGGAAATACCGGCAGAAATAACCTGACCAATGGCATAGTTGAATGTTTTGAGCTGTTCACTCTGGATATAAACCGAAGCACCAGAGTTCCAGAGATCCTTGAAACAGAAGATAATCAAAGTAATCCATGCAGGTTTAACCATTGGCATAGCTATCTTCCAGAAAATAAGGTTTTCTGAAGCACCCTCAAGACGAGCGGATTCAAGAACTGCATCCGTAACGGAGGTTTCCATAAACTGCTTCATTAAGTACAAGCCATATGTTGTACAGAATGCAGGAACGATAACTGCAAAATATGTATCAACCCAGCCGAGCCAGTTCATGATAATAAAGTTTGTAATACCTGTAACCGTTGAGTTAAACATGAGGGAGTAAACGATGAGCTGGAACATCCAATTTCTGCCTGGAAATTTAATCTTTGCCAACGCATATGCAGCATAAGCAGAGCAAAGAACGTTACCCGCAGTTCCAACAAGGGAGATAAACACCGTGTTGCAAATATATCTTGAGAAAGGAACCCATGATGTTCCCATCAAACGGAAAAGGTCTTTAAAGTTATCCAGGGTGGGGTTCTGAACAAAGAACTTTGGAGGATACATCCACAATTCATCCAAAGGCTTCAATGATGATGAGATAGCGTATACCAAGGGCAAAACCATAACTACGCCAAAGATGCCAAGTATAAGGTTTATACCAAAGTCTCCACCCGCCGAGCGGTTAAGACGCTTTGGCTTATCGCCTTTTTCGTCTTTTTTGAAGAGCTTTATTGCCATCTTATTCTTCGTATAAGCCATTTTATTCACCCACCTTTCTGAGTAATTTGTTTACGAGGATATTTGCTCCGAACATCAAAAGGAACAAAAGAGTTGCTATAGCCGATGCATAACCTATTTCAAAACGTGCTCCGCCATAGTCATCCAAATGGTGGGTTATAGTATGCGCACAATAGTTAGGGCTAGGGAAACCAACAAGAGCAGTAATGATACCTCCGAAGCCGAATGCACCCGTAATAGAAAGGATAGCACCGTGCATCAACTGTGGACGCATTGTAGGCAACGTAATGTACCAAAGTTCCTGCCAACGGTTTTTGATACCGTCAACTGCACCTGCTTCATAAAGCGACTTATCAACAACCTGAAAACCTGCGATAAAGGTAAGGAATGAAGTACCCAAACTGGTCCAGAGAGCAACTGCAATAATAAGAGGGAAAATATACTCTTCGTCCTGGAACCAAAGAATTGGTGAACTGATAATGTTAAGACGCATGAGCCATGAGTTAACAAGACCGTATTGGTCGGACGCGAAGAAATAAGTCCATATCAAAAATGCATTGCCTGAAATTGAAGGTGCGTAGAAAAGCAAAGTAACTACAGCACGAATCTTTGGTCTTAGCTCGTTGATAAACCAAGCAAAGAACAAGGAAAGCAAATACGATGCGGGACCTGTAACACCAGCAAAAACGAAGGTGTTTTTAATGGCTGTAAGGAATATATCGTCTTCGAGGAACAAACGTATGTAGTTCTGTGCATAAACGATATCAGGCCATTCAAGAAGGTTAAAAGTTGTGAAACTGAGGAAGAAAGAGAAAACAACAGGAATAACTGTGAACAAGAAGAACAAGAAGAAGAAAGGAGCTATCATCAAGTATGCAACCCAATTGTTCTTAATTTCACTAAGTGTCCATGCAAGCTTTGAGATATCCTTGCGGGCAACAACCTTTGTTGTTGCCGCAGGAGTTCCGTTTTCTTGGGTCTCTTTATTTTCAACAGTTGTTTCTATTTCATTTTCAACAGATGTCTTTTTGTCGTTAGACATTGGCGACCCTCCATGTTATATTTTAAATTAAGTAATTGCTGATTTGTGATTTTCTGTTATACTTTGTACTAATCAAGGAACGTTGCATCTTCAAAATCATCAGATGTACAAAGTCCGAATTCTTTACGTTTTCTGTCAAACTCTGCATTTATATCTTCCATATAGTTCTTGAGAGTTTCAACAGGTTCTGCGTCATCATTATAAACTGAAAGGAATGCGAATCCGCAGTAACGTCCAATAATGTATCCTCCTGGGAAGTCAGGCATAAGTGTAAGATCCTGGAACTGTGCAAAGAGGTTATCATATTCTGATCTCGACCAAGGCATGTTGTAAAGAGCCTCAAGATTTGCAGTTCCGTATTTTGCAGAAGGACCAAGGAGCGCTTCCAATTCATTACCGTAGCTACTCTGCACTTCAGCAGAAGTCCACCATTGAATGAACGTCCATGCGCTGAATGCGTTTTCATCTGTACATCCTCTGAGGATTACCATACCACCTACGCCAGCAAGTGCAGTGTTCGTAATCGTTCCGTCTTTATTGAGGTATCCGGGCATTGGTGTAAATTCCCAAAGTCCGTTAATTTCGGGAGCGAAAACAATAAGTTGGTTATATGCACCATAGTCGCACCATGCGAGAGGCATTTCACCAGTACGGAAACGGTTTGCAAAGTCAAAGGATACAGGGAAATCGTACATAGTAGAAAGCTGACATGCTTGTTTGAACATGGCAAGGGAAATATCAGAATCAAGGTTAATGCTCATACCGTCTGTTTTGGGATAAGTGTAGGTATAAGTTCCGTCGCCGTTATCTTTTACGTATTTGTATTCATAATCAGGAAGATGTTTTTCATCATAAATAACTTCATAGGTGTTGTTTGTTTCTTCAAGCCAATCACCGTATTCGTCCATATAATGTTCGTAATAGGTTTTGCCGTCATCAGAAAGTTTACTACCATCGTTATAAAGTGTTTCGCCTTGCTGATACATCCAGGTCATAGAAGCACCTGTACCCGTTGGAAAACCGATATCCATCTTGTTTGCATTAAGTGTATAAATAATGTCGTAAAGCTCATCCCAGGTTCTTGGAACTTCAATTCCCAATTCTGCAAAAATATCTTTTCTGTAGAAAAGCATCGAGAATCCCATGGTTTCGGGGATAGCGTATGTTACACCGTAAAGAGTAAGGGGAACTGTTGCCTTCTCAACAAAACGTTTCTTAACTTCTTCAAATGAATCAACGTCATCAAAAAATTTACTATATATAGGGTCATCCTTATACTTCTGCATTCCTGCTTCTGTAAAGTCGAAGCCGATTTTCTTAAGGTCGGGGTCTGTTGATTCTGCATTTGGATTGTTAACCGCCTTTACAGCGTAACGAATAGCGTAGTTGATAACTGTACCCGAGTCAACACCAAAGGTTACGTCAGGACCTGTTCCTGCAAGAATTGAAGGAAGGAGAGCACCGCCTACAACGACCTTCATTTCAACCTTTATTCCAGGATATTTTTTAGAAAAATCATTATCGATAAGGTCACGAACTATTTGTGCCGTATCTCTTGAAGCACCTGTCCATACAAGAATGGATTGATCTTCATTGATTTCTGTATCATTCTCTGTGAAACTTCCAACTGTTGTGTAATCGGAGAAGAAAGACATTATGAATCTCTTGATTTCGCCCCAGAGAGTTTCCCAGAAACCGCCTTCCGAAGCTGGGAGTTCCTTTTCAGGAGCCTGGAAGAGAATATAGTCAACGTCCAAAGGCTGTGCCTGTGAGTCTGTAATCCAAGTACCGAGAGAACCAATCTGTGCTTTCAGGTCAGCAAGCATTGCCGCAACCTTAGTAGGTCTCGTACCCATTTCCATGAGAATCTTCGCTGTCTTATCAAGAACTACGGAATGGTCGCCCTTATAACCGATAATTGTTTCGAGGTCTTTGGAAATCTTTTCAAGAAGTTCAGCTTGTGCCTTGAAACCCTTGAGAACGTCGGGCATTGACGTATCAAATCCATAATCGCGGAATTCGTCAGGTTCAGAACCTGTAACCATCAATATTTTTCTGTAATAACCGTTGATAATATTGAGGGAGTTTTCAACCTGGCTAAGAACATCAGACATATCTCCGAGAACTGCTTCCATACGGATTACATGTTCGCCCTTGGTGAGATAGAACTTGAAGTTTGTTTCTCCATCGGTCAATCCACGTGTTATAAATTCGGTTGAATAATTAAACTGGAGATTCTGTGCTTCAGCGAAAGGAATTTCGCCATCAATGGAAACGTTTCGGGAAACGTACATACCGGAATATATATCCTGCTTTGCACGAAGAACAATGGTATAAAAACCACTTTCCGGAATATTTACTCTCCATTCAACCCATTGACCAACATACTGCCATTTTTCACCGCCAATTTCATTGAAACGGATACGGGACGCATCCCATGGTTCTGTTATAACGGATGAAGTGTTAGAAATCTGATAAATTGTTTTACTTGATGTGAAGGTGGAATGTTCAGCCTGAATCTTGAAGCTTGTATCACCTGTCACATTATTTTCTTTACCTTCGTTTGCCTTAAGGTATTCTTCGTATGTAGGAAGTGATTTTGGTGCTGTAAGAGTTATGGATTTAACAACAAGAGGCTCACGGAGAGATTTGAACGTTAAATCATGTTCACCTGCTGAAAGAAAATATTTAAGAGGAGCAGAGCTATAACCTGTAGAATCGTATAAGTAATCGTATACCCAATCGCCTACGAGAAGTTTTTGGGGTTTCTTTTCATTTCCTAACGTATCCATTGGGAATACACGGTCAGGAGTGATGCCGACGGTCTTGTCATAGAAATCCTTTGAATCAGAGAAAATCTGGCTACCGTCTGTGTTGGTATATACGTCAATCCATTTTCTTGCCAATTCAACGGAACGGGATTCCTTATATGGAACTAAAGAATCGATAAGAATCGCTCTTTCGATATCAGAGTTTTTCGTTCCCGAAGCAAGAGATATGGCAGGGCAGCATTTACCGTCTGATGGCTCGCATTTTGGACAATGAGACTTATCGCAAATTTTGCAAACAGAATAACCCTGATTATCAAAATAGAGAGAATAACCACATTCTTCGCATTTGTAAAGGAAAACAGAACCTGTATAGTATTCAACCTGAATATTATATAAGGCATCTGCGGGAACGTTGATATTAAAAGTAATATCGCAGTCATCACCGATAACGAGAACGTCATTCAATGGATTTCCGTCTTTGTCCTTAAACAAAGAATCTTCAACGTAATATGAACCTTTTGTCTTTTCAGTATCGATGTCTTTAAGATCCACCGTCAGATTGGTTTCTGAATCTTTTACAAAGTTATACTTTTCAAGATAATCACTGTACGTGATATCTGTAAGAAGTTCCTTCATTTCTTCCAAGGACGTTCTGTACATAGAGTCCTCAGAGGCGTGGGCCGTTAAACTCGCATCGGTGGGTTGCGCTATCAATACGGCAAACAGCATCAATAACGTAAAGACACGAATGGACAACGAACGATTTTTTGTCATGCGCTTTTCCTCCTGATTGCATGGATATAGGGTTTTTGCTGTGAAAAGGGTAAATTCAGATTAAAACTTACATTTTTACACTTTTTCACATTTTATAATGTTAGTATAATACCACAATCATTCGTTTTTGTCAAGGGTGCATATATATAGGAAAGTTTTTTATAACTTATTTTTATGTTTTGATAAAACAGACAAAAGATTCTGCAGATTTTGTTTTTTTCAAGGAAGAATAATTCTAATTGCGGCGACTATGTAAACATCTATAAATCAACAACAATAAACGAAGAAATTGAGTTCATTGCTAAGAGCGTAAATTATAATCTAAAAACAAAAAAATTATGCTTTAAAGATATTGCAATTTGCGCACCTGAAGAATATCACGATAAACTACAGTCAAGTTTAAACAACTTCAACATTCTGTCATTCCGCGATAAAAATCATATATTATCCGA
>JAZOCZ010000083.1:0-3257 GCA_045596755.1 Eubacteriales bacterium
GTAATCCTCAAAACCTAAAGTGATTCCTTTGAACGCTTGTAAATAAAATGATATCAGAAGATGTAAAACAACGAAAATAAAAATATTTTTTGCTGTATCAATTTGTTGGGGGGTTAGATTTTCCTTGTAAATAAAGTCAAGTGAAAAATGCATAACTACGGAAAAAATTGCTATAATTGCGCTGAGAATATTTATTACTGTCCATATAGTAGATATGTTTTCGTGGAGTTTTTCTTTTGATTCACCAGCGCCGCGGCACATTGAGATATTTCTTGTCATTACCGCTCCTATGCCAAATTCCAACAGTATAAGATAGTTGACAAAGGAAGCTATGGTTTTGTAAATTCCGTATTCCGTTTCTCCGAGACTGTTTATAAGATAGGAGGAAAGGAATAAACCACTAATCATATTAAATATTAAATAAAAGTATGATAATGCAATACCTTTGCTTCTTGAATTCATAGGAGGTTTTCCTTTTTGGAATGTTTTACTTTTTGTATATTCTTGTATATAAATAAAATTTATATACGGGAAATAGGTGTATGCTGATAATTTTAATAAGTCTTTTTTCAAGAGAAAAAACAGGTAAAAAATCTTTTTTTAACCTTTTTACCGTTCTGATGCATTCTTTTTCTACAGACTTGTATTTTTTATCGTATGTTTTACAAAGATTGTAAAGCAAAGAAAGATTCGCCCGTATAATTATAGGCGTGATATATTTTTCAAGAGTAGGGTACTCTTTTTTGATTATATCCGATTTTTTGTTTGCAAAATATAAAATATCCAGATATTTGTCTGAAAATCCACCCCTTGATGCAGAGCCTGACGTTTCATAATATTCATAAATTCCAACGTCTGAAAACACCATTTTATCAGCTTTTGCAAAGCATTGAAAAGCAAAAAAACTGTCTTCGTTGATTTTTCTTCCTTCTTCAAAACGCACGTTTTCTATAATTTCTTTTTTATATAGTTTTGCATAAACGGAATGACCTGCTATGTGGTCCTCAACGTGTTTTTGAAGCGGTGTAATGCCCTCCCAAATTTCAATATTTTCATTGTCTTCACGTGGACGTTTTGGATTGCCGTTTTCGTCAAGATAAATCTTAGACATGGCAGAAATATCTGCGTTGTGTTTTTCCAAAAGTTCGAGAAGTTTTTCAAGCGCCAAAGGATTTAAAGTGTCGTCAACGTCTACAAAGGTGATATATTCCCCTTCGGCATTTTCGATGCCTGTGTTTCTTGCATGACAAACGCCAAAATTTTCAGTGTGAATAACTTTGAGATTTGAATGGTCTTTTGCAATTTCAAGCAAAATATCAAGAGAGGAATCCTTCGAACCGTCGTCAACGGCAATGATTTCAAAATTCTTTTCCGTTTGTTCCCAAATTGAGTCAAAACATCTTTTTATATATTTTTCCCCGTTGAAAATTGGAATAATTATTGAAATCATAATAAAACTCCCTAAAGTGTTCTTATATCAGATATCTGAAATAGCTAATGCTCTTGAACATGGTCCGTGTGGAAATAAATCAGGTGACGGATTTCCGTTAACGATTGTCTTTGCCAACATTATAAAACGCTTCGCGGCATTTTCAGCGTTCCATTCTTCCGTAATTGTTTTATGCGCATTTAATCCTAATTTTTTTCTTTTCTCCGAATTATCGAGCAATAACTTCAATTTTTCTGCCAGTTCGTCCACGTTCTCTGATTCATATATAAATCCGTTTTCACCGTCATCAACGAGGAACAGGGAAGCACCCGCCTTGTCGCTTGCTAAAACGGCACATCCGCTGTTCATACTTTCGTTCAGAACTGCACCCCATCCTTCACCTCTGTCGCTGGTAAAAAGATAAATTTCTGACTTTTCCATTTCACGTCTTACCTTGTCTGGAGACAAAAAATCGGAGAGGATTACACAGTCAGAAAGAGAATTTTCTAAAACAAATTTTTTGATTTTATCTTCTTCCTCTCCGTTTCCGATGATTTTCAATTTAAATGAATACCCTTCATTTTTGAGTTTAAGAGCCGCTTTTACCGCATCCATCGGATGCTTCCATGATAGAAGTCTGCCACACCATAAAATAGTCGAAGGCTCTTTGGAATAATTCACGCCAACTTTAGTTTCAGGAAAATAGCCCCATTTGTAAGATTTGCTTTCAAATACTCCCAATTCTGAGTAATCAGAAGCAGTATACGCCCCTGCCGAAAGGAGATAAACGGGTTTATTTTTTGGTGCTCTCGTCTTCCATGATAATTTTAATTTCAGTTTTTGTAAATATGAAGGTTTTGTCTTCATAGGACGTTCTGTGTAATAGAAAACGACTTTGTTGTCTCGAATTCGTTTTTTTAGAAGTTCTCTCGGAGGAAGACCACATATAACGGCATCTGCTTTGTTTATATATTCTTTTGATTTTTTAAAAGTTTCTTCCGATGCATTGCTCTGAATAACGTAGGAGGGAACTTCTATTTTGTCATACCCCATTTTTCGTCTTTCTTCACGCATGGAAGACGTGGCAACAAAATGAAATTCAATGCCTTTCGTGTTATAAAGTGCATCACAAAAAGGTTTCTGATGATGATTGAAATAATTAGATACGAAAACTATTTTCATGTTATCCGTCTTTCATGATTAAACGTTATTGAATGTAATTGAATAAAGTAGAATTCAAATTTCCAAAAATATGTGAAATATAGGAAAACTTTAATAATTTTGCACAAGATAAAACGTCGCAATCTTGCGGTGCATTATCTTGGGTAAAATATTTTTTAGCATAAAAATGGGAGGTGGGAAAAATATTTTTGATTTACACTTTGTGAATTCCGTCCTTTTGGATTGTGGCACAGGGCGAAAGCCCTGTGCCACAACTCTTTTAGGAAATTTGCTAAATGTAATTATTTGGTTTCTACATAAACCATTACATTTCCATCGCTATCAAGCATCTGTCCTTTTTCGTTGAACTTGTAAATGCCTGCATCGACAAGACCATTTGATTTAGAAATTGAAACACCATATTTGCAATCTCTTACTATCATACCGTTGGATTTAGCGAAGTAGTAGTAATATACTTTATCAGTGTCATTGTATACCCTGATAACACCTGCATAAACCTTAACACCATCTCGGTAGTAGTAATACTCTCCGCCTTCCTCTACAATACCATTTTTGGTGTTATCGGGAATCTTAATGTAACCTTTTTTGTCGATATTATAAATACCTGCATCGATAAGACCGTTTGTTTTAGAAGCTGCAATACCGT
>JAZOCZ010000084.1:0-5503 GCA_045596755.1 Eubacteriales bacterium
CTAAGATTGCCCCTTTATTAAGGTTGTATATAAGTGATATCTATACAATTTGGTGCGATAGCAATTAAAGTTTTTGGGTCCAGGGGCTTTTTTCAAAAAGCCTCTGGTTTTTGGGGGCTGGGGCTTTTTTCAAAAAGCCCCTGGTTTTTGGGGGGCTGGGGCTTTTTTCAAAAAGCCCCTGGTTTTTTGGGGTTTTCAAAAATGCCCAAATCAATTTTTGCTAAAGAATTCCACCTTGCCGATTTTGGCTTCGATAAATGAATAGTTATCGCTCCAGGCTTTGCCTGACGTGAGGAAGTCATCCGGCCCATACGAGCCGCGAAGCGTTGGAACGATGTGGAGCGGTCCGAAGGAGTTGCGACGTGAATTAACAAGGGTTATACGGATAGGAAGCTTTGCTTTAACCGCTTCTGTAACGTCTGCCGTGTATGGCTCCCACGCAATCGTGAGCTTCTTGTCTGCGTATTCAACTGCAACGTTAGTACCTGTGAATTCGGGAATTTTGATGAATATTTCTTTTGCTGTGGCATCAATAAGGGGGAGATAATCATCGGGCTTAAGCTCAATTGTTGCTCTGCCACTGAAGAAGGGCAAGCTGCGTTCTGCCATGTTGTCTACGGAAAGAGTCTTCGGAAGACTCTTTATGGTCGACCCTGCAGCCTTGGGAGCTACACCGAAGCCACCGAGAAGATAAACAGCTTCAACGTTTACTGTTCGCTTGAAATCAACAATTGCGGTTATCTCGTTTGCTCCAACCTTTAAAGCATCTGCAGGAATCTGCATTTTTATAAATGAGTTGTCAACCCACCAATCATCCAATGACTTGTACTCAAGTTTAACACCGTTGCAGTAGTAATCTGTGTATTCGGGGCGTTCTGCCGCAAGGTAAATGTCCCCTTGGGGAATAACCTCCACGTTAAATGGATAAACAATGGAAACACGACCGTAGTTTTCCGTATATTTGGATTTAGCAAACCAAGGCTGGAGCATTTCACCGCCACGATGCTCTATTCCAACGCGGTCACGAATCTGTCTGTCAATTTTGAGAACTTCTCCAAGGTCGCTGTATTGCTCGTCGCCTTCAAATTTGAATTTGCTGTAGTCAAGAACGCAAACGTTAGGTTCATCCAAAGAATATTCAAATTCACCGCTTTCAAGAACACCTGTCAATTTGAGAGGCTCTGCGGAATACGTATCAATTTCGTCCTTGCTTTCCGTGAATACGATAATAATCATTTGAGCGGGATCTAAATCAAGATTTAGCATTATTTTACTATCTTTGCAAACGGATGGATAAATTTCTCTCGTGCCGTTTTCGGGAGACCATATTTCCGCTCTGTATGAGCCTTCAAGGTCTGCTGTAAGCTCGAATTCTCCTGATTTTTCGTTTCTTTCTCTGTTGAGAAGAACGCATATATAATCGTTTCCGTCTTTTCTCGTCTGCATAAATACGCTTTCGGAAGCGGTTGCGGTGATGGGATTTTCTTCTGAAACTACTTTATCGAGTTCATCCAGAGGAACGTTAATTGCATTTTCGAATTCTTCAACAAGCTTCAAGCAAGCGTCGGAACGAACCGCATCAACGTATTTTGGAATATCCCCTGCGAAAACAACCTTTCCTCCGTTTTCAAGGAATTTATAGAGTAAATCATAGGTTGTTTTTCTTATTGTAAGCGCCCCTGAAACAACTACTGTTTTGTAAGTACCGTTTTCAATTGTCAAGTTGTTTCCTTTGACCTTGGCGTAATTCGCCATTATAAATTCTTCACCGTAGTCAAAATCAATCCTTGCACAAGCAAGCTTCATGAAGGTTTTTTGGTATATTCCTTCAAGAACGTGGGTTTCCTTATCCGCACCGAATATCCAATTTGCCCATGAAAGATGCGCTGTTGTCCAAACGCTTTCAATTGGGTTAAGTACAAGAACGTCGCAGACGGGTTTGCCTTCGGAAAGCATAAGTCCGATACGTGCAAAATAGGTTTCAACGAAATTGTAATCTTTATAATAAGGGGATTGGAAGGAAACGCTGGCAGGGTAGTCACGTTTACATTCTCCCTCCATCGTATACCATGAAAGGTGAGGACAGCGAACGTTTACACCGAACAATGCCTGCCAATCACCCAAGGTTTTGTGGGAGCGGAGATTGAATTCCCAGCCTGAACATCCGTAAAGCTCCGAAAGCATCCATTTTTTGTCGAACTGACGGCAAACGGATTGACACTGTTTTGCCACCCAGTAGCTACGGTTGTCGTTACCGAGAATGTCAATACCAGGGTTTCCCATGTTGAGATAGAAACGCATGAGTGAGCCGTTGGGGGCTGTCTGGGTTGAAAGCAGGTCTTCGTGGAGAACGTGACCTGTCAAAATCATGTTGTTGTCTTCACACCATTTGTTTATGGGAACGGCAAAACGTTCGTTGAAAAGATTACAGCCTAAATCTATGTAGTCAATTTTTGGCTTGGATACAAGCTCGCCTTTGAGTCTGTAGAAGATTTCGGGGAGTATCTTTGAAATATCGTAGCCGTAACGTTTTTCAAATTCTTCGAATATATCGTCTGTGTAGAAAATTGCAGAGCTTCTCACACCGTTTTCGGTTTTGCAGTTGCCCATGCATTTTCCTCTGTGTGGTTCGTCGGTAAATATGCCCTTTATGGAAGTACCGATTCTGTCCCCGCAACGCTTTTTGTATTCATCGTGAGTAACTTCAATAAACTTGTTGACAGCTTCATAGCTCATTGTGTCAATATAGGTGTTTCCGTTGTAGTTGCTGTTTGGCTCGTCGGGAATAATTTTGAAGGATAAAACCTTCTTTTTTCCTTCGCCTAAAGCTTTAAAAGCAGCATCTACGTCCGCTTCGGATTTTATTTCCTTGTATCCGCCTATGGATATGCCGTCATCAAGCAACGTTGCCACAAAAGCACGTATTATCTCGTCGTCCCACTTGAAATCCTTCACGTCCGTTTCGAAAAGATAAAGGGATTTCATTCTGTATTTTGGGTTTTCTGATACCTTACCTCCTGCGCTTCCGCTTGGCCAACGGTCTTCATCGTAAAGCCAGGCTTCAAGTCCAAGCTTTTCGCTTTCGTCTGATACAGCATTTGTAATATCAAACCATTCGTCGCCTAAATACTCAGTAATAAGTCCGCAACGGGAATGCATAAAATATCCGCCAAAACCCATTTCACCAAGGATTTTTGCTTGTCTTACTGCTTCTTCCGTTTTCAATTCACCGTTCCATGACCAGAAGGGCTTTCCACGGTATTCATTACCTGGGTTTATAAATTTTGAAAAAACGTCTTTTTTGCTCATAATGCTCTCCAAATATGATTTTTTTGGTTTTCATATATATTTATAATATACCAAAAATTATCTGCTTTGTAAAGTATTATTTAAAAAATCAAAATATGAAAGAATCTTGACTTTTTCTTGAATTTGTGCTAAAATATCAAAAAAGATCGTTTCGAAATCACATATTAAATGAAAGGAAAAACTGATATGAAAAAAATAACTGCTTTAGTGATTGCTTTATTGCTCTCCCTCCCGCTCTTGACCGCTTGCGGAGAGGAAACATCAAAGGAGGATTCGAAGGATAATTCCGTAATTTCTGAAAACGTTTCTGAAGTAACCTCGGAAGAATCAGAAGAAGTTTCTGAAACAATCTCGGAGGAGCCCTCGGAAGAGTCGTCCGAGGAATCATCGGAAGAGTCATCGGAAGAATCGTCAGAAGACGTGGAAAAACTGGATTTGAAAGAAATGTTTGCTATTCCCGAAGCGTATAATGGACATCTTATGGAGAAGTTCTCCGATGAATACCTGAACGTTGAAAAAGGCTTCGGATTAGTTATGAAATCAAACGACTATGAAATCGGCACTGTTTCCGTTGAGGTATGCGCTGTTGACAACAAATTGCGTTTTGGAATGAAAATGGATGTTTTCGCCAAGCCTATCCTTATGAGTTTTATATATAATGACGGAAAATGTTACCTTTTGAATGACTCGGAAAAAACATACGAAATTGCCGATTTGACCGATGCCATGGAATTTGGATTCGATTTTGAAACTATAATGAGTGACGATGAGGTAGTTGAATACGTTGCAACTTATGAAGAAACGGTTGACGGCGTTAAATACGTTGTTGAGGAATACAAAATCTATTGCGTTTCTGAGGATGGAATTATCGATACAGAACTTCAAACTGTTGAAAAGTATTATTTCAAGGAAGGAATCGTTGTCTTTCAAACTTCCGATGGTGAGCGTATGGACTATGAGTATATAGAAGTAAGCGATGACCTTTTTGAAATTCCTGCGGATTATACGGAAGCATTGCCCGTCACCGCTGACGATATTTTCAAAGCTCCCGAAGAATACAAAGATCTTGAGTCCGTTAAAGCTGTTTCCAAATATAATTCAGAAGAAGGTTTCGGCACGTATATTTCTGTGGAATACGAGGAGCAGGGAATGAAGGCTTATTCTGAGGAAACGTTCCTTGCAAAAGGCGGTAACGTGTACTATAAAAACGTTTATACCGTCCGCGAAGCATACGATATTCCCGCATGGACTTTAGAAACTTTCATTTTGCTAAAGGATGGAAAAGCCTATAGCGTTGATTCCTCGACTATGACTTATTGCGATTACGAATGGGATTATGAAACGGAATTGGAAACGCTGTTTTTCTTTAAAGATTATAAATACGTTAAAACAACGAAAAGCAAAATTGACGGCGTAACCTATACGGTTGATGAATTTGAAAACGAATTTTTTTCGGACATGTATTTTCCTGCCGATGAGGACGGCGAGGAATACGATTTTACGAGACGTTTCTACACCCTTGACGGAGAATTGAAATTCATTGAAGAAAGCGGCGTTATGATGGAAGTTAAATTTATTGAAGGAAGCGAAATAACCGATGATTTATTCGAAATTCCCGAAGGGTATGAGTACGAAGACGATACTGAAAATGATGATATTATTGATTTTTAATTTAAAAGGGAGAATGAAAAATTAAGGCAATTAAGGAAATTCGGAACGCCTTCCAATGCGTAATTCGGAATAATACAATAGGCTGACAATAGTTAATAGGCATAGGCATTAGTAAATAGGCGTTAGTAAATAAAAATTCCTTAATTGTCAATTTCCCATTTTCAATTGTCAATTAAACTTTTTTCACGGGGTCGAAAAAGATTTCATTATACTAAAGATTGAATAGATAAAGCACGGTCTTGAGAATCTCAAAACCGTGCTTTGCCTATTTTCAATTTGGATAATATAACAAAATCTTTTTCAACCAGCGGGAGAAAAATTTCCTTAATTCCGAATTCCGAATTAAATGAACCATCCCCTGTGCCGCGAGAGGCTAACGCCAAGTCAGGAGGCAAGAGTAATTCGTAATGCGGAATTCGTAATACGGAATAATTTAAAAGCACGGTTTTGAGATTCTCAAGACCGTGCTTTATCTATTCAATCTTTAGTATAATGAAATCTTTTTCGACCCCGTGAAAAAAGT